>JAHEDC010000651.1 GCA_024641425.1 Verrucomicrobiales bacterium
CGCGCGGAGTTCCCGCATGGTAGCGGTGACGCGTTCAGGATTCTCGCCACTTTGGAAATAAAGGAAACGCTCGAAATTGGAGGCGACCTGGATGTCCATTGAGGGGGCGAAGCTCGGGCGGACGTTTCCGGGCTCGTAGATGCCGGTATGGAAAAGCCGGTAGAGGATGTCGTTCTGGTTGGTGGCGATGACGAGCTTGTCGGCGGGAAGTCCCATGCGGCAGGCGAGCCAGCCGGCGAAGATGTTACCGAAGTTCCCGGTCGGGACGACGAAGCGGAGAGCCTCGCGGTTCTTCGCCGGGAGCTGCCGGAAGGCGGCGAGGTAGTAGATCGACTGGGCGAGGATGCGGGCGAGGTTGATCGAATTGACGGCGGAGAGGGCGGCTTCCTCCTTGAGGGCAAGATCGCCGAAGAGATCCTTGATGATCTGCTGCGCGTCATCAAACGAGCCTTCGATGGGAATGGGGAAGATGTTCGGGGCCCCGGTGCAGGTCATCTGGCGTTCCTGGAGCGGGGAGACGCGTCCTTTCGGGAAGAGGATGAAGACGTTGACGCCCTCCTTGTTCGCGAGGCCGTGGATGGCGGCGGCGCCGGTATCGCCGGAGGTCGCGCCGAGGACGTTGATCGGCCGACTGCTGCGCGCGATCTGGTCCTCGAAGAGGTTACCGACAAGCTGAAGGCCGAAGTCCTTGAAGGCGAGGGTGGGGCCGTGGAAGAGTTCGAGGACGAAGGTGTGGTCGGCGATCTGCTTTAGCGGCGCGGCGTTCGCGGGATCGTCGAAGGGGGCGTAGGAACGGTCGACGAGGTCGCGGAGTTCGGCCGGGGTGTGATCCCCGTCGAAGAGAGCGAGGAAGCGGAAGGCGAGGTCGGGGTAAGTCGCCTCGTCGAGGATTCCCTCGGGGAGGGATGGGAGCGCGGACGGGATGTAGAGCCCGCCGTCGGGGGCGAGGCCGGCGGCGAAGGCGCGGGTGAACGAGATGGGATCGCGGCGGTCGCGGGTACTGTGGAAGGTGGTGGCGGGATTCACGGGGAGTATTTCTAGCACTGATCGGCGGGGTTGCGAGAAGTGGTGGGTTTTCAGGGTTCCGTTTCAAGTTGTCAGTAGAGGGTTGAGGAACGGGCGGGGCGGGGCGAGGAGTGGGTCTTTCGATTCATGAAGATCCTTCACTTTGGCGATATCCATGTCTGGCGTTGGCATCCGGCGTTGGATCTGCATTATCCGAAGCGCGCGCTCGGGCTGGTCAATCTCGGGCTCCGACGGCGGTTCCATTTTCCGCCGGGCTACGCGCGGCGCATCGCGGGGGAGATCGCGCGGCAGGAGGCGGATCTGGTCGTTTTCTCAGGGGACATGACGACGATGTCGCTGGAGAGCGAGTTCGCGGCGGCGGCGGCGTTGTTCGAGCCGATTCACGCGAAATGGGGCGAGCGCTTTTTCTGTATTCCGGGGAACCACGACCGCTACACGCCCCGGAGCGTGCGGTTGGGGCTTTACGAGCGGTTTTTCCCGTATGGCGCGTTCGAGGAGGGGAAAAAGGTGCGGGTCGTGCATGACGCGGCGGGATTCTCCATGGTGGGCTTCGATTGCTCGCATCCCTGCCGGATTCGATCGAACGGGACGATGACCGAGGCTCTGGAAGAGGAGCTGGAAGAGGCGTTGCGGGACTGCCGGGATCGCGGCAGTCCCGTGATGTTGGTCGGGCATTATCCTTTCGCGTATCCGCCGGAAGTCGAGATCGCGTGGCAGCACAAGCTCCTCGCGGCGGAGCGGTTGCGACGACTAGTCGCGGAATACAAGCCGGTGGCTTATTTCCACGGGCACAAGCATATCCGATGGATTTTACGCGATCGCGAGATGCCTGAAACCCTGTGTGTGAACTGCGGCGCGGCGGGAATGCGCTCGGAGAACGAGACGAAACAGGCGGGATTCGTGACGCTCGATCTCGATGAGGCGACTGGGTTCGCGCCGGTGGCTGCGCGGGCGTTCTTCCTGCGGGGGGAGGATTTGCAATCCCGAGAAATGGCCTTACCGAGCGAGGATCGGGGGGCAGGGAAGCGGGTCAGGGCTCATTGAGCCAGTGGAGTTCCCAGAGGTGGAAGACGCGGGTGTAGTCTGTGGTGGTGTTCAGGAGATAGAACGAAAGTCCGGCGGTCGCGAGAGTGGCGGCGATGACCCAGGGGTTGCGGAGAAGTTGTTCAGGCTCGAGCTTCGCCCCTTTCACGCTCATGGCCTGGCGGAAGTAGGCGATGATGGCGAAAACGATCATGGGGAAAACGAAGACGAGATTCCGGAGGGGCGCGTAGGCAGTCATGCTCGCGCCCGTGCAGAAGCAGAAGAGGTTCGCGTAGGTGATCATCGCGATGATGAGGCGCTGCTCGGTGTAGGTTTGAAAGGATTTCCGGTAGCGGCCGCTGAGTTCGGCGTCGTCGATGAAGCGGAATTCGGCGTAGCGCTTTCCTGTCATGAGGAGGGCACCGAAAAACCACCAGGCAAGGACGATGGGGACGGGGGGTTGGTTGAGGCCATGAACGAGGGCGTACCAACCGAGCCAGAGGCGGATGGGGTTATTGAAGGACTCGGCGATAACGTCGAGGAAAGCCCGGTCTTTCAGGCGGATGGGGGGAATATTGTAGACCAACCCGCTGAGGAGGAGAAGCCCGAGGGCAATGGTGTAGCCGGTGCTCTGGATCGGGATAGCGAGGGCGAAGCCGACGACGATGAGGCCGGCCATCATGCCCCAGAGAATGGGAATCTTCACCTTGCCGGCGGGGATTCCGCGGAGTTTTTTCGTTGGGTGAAGGCGATCGAAGGGGGCGTCGAGGATCTCGTTCAGGATGTAGTTCGCGGAGGCGATCAGGCAGGCGGGCGCGAGGGAATAGAGGGCCCAGAAGAAGTTTTCCCGGGTCCATTCGACGTCCGGGACGAGAACCAGAGCGACCGCGTGTCCGAAAAGGATGAAGATATTCTTCAACCAGTGGTCGATGCGGCAGATTTTGAGGTATTCTAGCAAATCGCAGATGAGGTGCGGGTTCGGATTCGGCGGAAAAGCGAATTTTTTAGCCCAT
>JAHEDC010000652.1 GCA_024641425.1 Verrucomicrobiales bacterium
GCGGATTGGTCCGGAATCATGCACGGTGGCTACGGAGGGGGAGGCGGTTTCGCGAACAGGTTCGGGCGTCCGATGTCCACCTCGGGTCGGATCTCGGGTTTCAAGGGCGATGCCCGCTTCGATGCCCTCAGCTTGGAATCGGCTTCGGAGGGCTGGGAGGCGTCGACGCGGGATTTCGAGAGTGACGCGCCGTGGGGTGATGCGGAGATGAAGGAGGAGGAGGAACTCCTGGGAGAACGGATGGAGCAGGTTTCCGACGAGTTTGGCGACTTTGATACTTCGTTGTATGCTGACAAACAACTTGCTCTGCGTGGTCGCCTACAGTCGATGGGATCGGCGGATTATCGCAGCAACCGTGGATTAGCCTCGAAACTGCAAAGCCCGCCGCGGCAGCCGATGCTCGCGGAGAAAGCGAAATCGCTGGGCAATGGACGTGAATACGCGGGCTACGGATACTACAATGGCGATCATTGGCGGAACCGGGTGCAGGATTTGCTCTCGCTTTTTCCGGCACCGATCGAGAGGGGCGAGAAGCCGGAGCGGGCTCCGGAGCATCCGTGGTCGCCCGAGGCGCGGGAGCTCGCGGATTCGCTCCTCCGTGGCGGGAAGCTTGCGGAGCGGGAGGACGGGGTGCGGGTGCTGGTGAAGCAAACGGGTTTCGATACCCGCCGGGATGTGGAAAGCGGGCGCGCGGAGACACTGGCGCTTGTTTCCGGAAAAGGATGGCTCGTGCGGACCGCCGGCGACCGGGTGGACACGCAGGTTGATTGGTGGCGTGAGGGAAGAGAGCGCGGGCGCATGCTGTTGGCGCTTGGTCTAGGGCGCACGCGGCAGGGGGAGAAAGCGGATCGCACAGGCTATCCGAACTTCCTCGCGGACTCGTCTTTGGTATCGTTGGCTGAGAGTGCACGTCATTTGACGGCGACGGTGAAGCATCTCGCCGAGGGGCGTTCCGAGCTTGTGCTGGAGGACGCCGAAAAACGGTATCGCGGAGTTTATGTCATCGACACGGAGCGCAACCTCCTGGTGTCGTCGAAGAGTTTCTATGACGGAAAGCAGACAGGTTCGACGGAGTTTTCGGATTTCGTGGAGGTGGGGGCATGCTGGTGGGCCAGGCGGATTGAGATCCACGATGCGGATGGAAAGGTGACGTCAGCGACCGAGGTGGAGGTTGAAGCTCTTGGGGAGGATGCGTTCGCTGCGAACCTCAAGGAGCAACTGTTGTCACGCCAAGGGACGATGGAGATTTCCAACGAGCTGCCGACGGTCGCGGCGGCCAAGGACGTGCCTTTTGTAGGCAAGCCCGGATTCGACTTCTCCTTCACCCTCTTCAATCACTTCGCCGAAACCCAGCAATGGGAGCGGGCGGATACGCATTTCGATGAGATGCGCGCGTTCGCCGAGGGGAAGGTGGGATTTGAAATCCTGGAGACCCGCTATCTCATCATGAAGCGGCGCAACGAGGAAGCGCGGGCGCGGATCTTCGCCGCCGCGAAGGCCTTGGCGGAGGGCCGGGACAGCCACGCATTGTTCCTTGCGACCCGACTGCGGGGCGAAGCCAACGCGGTGGCCAGCGCGGCCGAGAATCACGATCTGCTGGAGTTGCTGAAGCCGATTTACGCGCGCGTGCCGGAGCGCCTCCAGGCAATGCGGGAATGGAAGCAGGGGATGGTGTCCGCGCTTCAGAATATCAACCGCTATCCCGAGGCCGTTACGCTTCAACGCCAGATCGCGGAGGAGTTCCCCTGGGATGCGAACGCGCAAACCCAGTATGCGAACCTGCTCTCGAACTCCGGCGATTACCATGCGGCGCTCGATTGGCTCGACAAGGTGATGGGCGAGAACGAGCGCGCGTGGACGCCGGGGGAGATGTCGGGCTTCCGGATGGCATGTCTCAACTTCCTGGAGAACCAGAGTTGGATCGAGGAGGTGGCGCGCAGGACGGAAGAATGGCTGAAGGATCCGGACATCGATGAGGCCGGCAGTTTCTACTATCTGCGGTCTCTTTCCGCCCTCATCCGGCTCGACAAGGTCGATGAGGCCTACGCGCTGATTGACGCGTGGTTGGAGGAAGGCGTCGCCGCCAAGGGGCATGCAATGGACGGGCGCACCCGGAACCGGCTTTCGGCCGCGATCGAGATTCATCTCGGACGCGGTTACGGGGTGAATTCGAATGAGATTCCCGAGCGTTTCCACGCGGGGCTTTCAGAGGTTGTGCGGGCCTTCGCCCTCGATCCGAAGGACGCGTCCTTCGCCGAGATGCTGATGCACGACTACCGGTTCTCGCGCACCGAGGCCGCGCGCGCCTTGCGGAAGCATTTCACGACCGTGCTGGAGAAGCGCGCGGCGAGGATGCCGCTCGCGAACGTGAACCGGCTGATCGGCTGGATCAGCGCGAACGATCCGCTGGTCGAGAAAGCGGCCTGGGAATCGATCTTCGCGGATCTGTTGAAACGTTGGGAAGCCGCGAAGGAACCGGCGGACCGCGATGCCTTCGCCTCGACCGTCGAGGGTATCCTCTCGCGGAGTCTGGGCCAGGATCGGTATCTTGATTTCCTTCGCCGGAAGATGAACGAGGCCGAGGAAACGCGGCGGGGCGAGTTTGCGAGCCAGCTTTTCGAAGCCCTGATCGCTGGGCTTTGGACGCTGGGGCTTGAAGCCGAGGCCTTCGATTTGCTCTACGTGATCGAAACGCCCTCCGACAAGGATGCGGACCTGAGGGCTCAGCGTCGGGTCGGCGCGTTGGTGCTGCTAGATGATTGGTCCCTCCGGACGCGCGTGGCGGCGGCGTGGGAGAAGGTGGAGAAGCAGGAAGATCTCTCGCGCACCGCCCGGGCGGAGAAGGAGGCGGAGATTCTGCGCGAAGCGCGCGAGGCCTTGCAGGCGCGGCTTTGCGACGAAATGGAAATGCGCGAGGGCGAGACGGCGGAATTGATGATGGATTGGCTGAACGCGGAGCGGCTGTATCTCGGGGATCTCTTGAAGGACGAACCGAAAGAGATCGCCGCGGAATGCTGGGAGTATCTCGGGAAGCACGACCTTTTTGACAAGC
>JAHEDC010000172.1 GCA_024641425.1 Verrucomicrobiales bacterium
GCGACGGCTCCGTCCTCCGGAAGCGGGAGCCGGTAGCGGATCCGGAGGGCATCGCGGAGGGCGCGGAAGAACTCGAGGGCGTCCTCCTCGCCCGCCCAGGCGGTCAGCCAGACGGCGTGATCGTCCCCTTCCGCGCCGTCGCCGTTCGGGTAGACAAGGTAGCGGTCGCCTCGCCAGCCGACAGCGGCACGTCCCCCGGCCTTTTCCGTGAAGTCCTGCACCGCGAGCACTGGCATCATGCCCTGCGCGTCGATCCCCATCTTCTCCATCTCACGGATATAGTCGGCCTGATTGAGGAAAACGGCGATGCCGAGTTCGCCGGCCGAGTCATCCCAGAGCGGCCAGGAACCGAGCACGTCCGGGGCATCCTCCGGCAAACCGAAATCGACCGGAACGAAGGGAGTTTCGGCGAGGTAAAGTTCAGGATGAAGGATTTCCGCCGTCGTCTGCGGCAGGCGCCGGTAGGCGGCGTTCAGGCCATTCCATCCGTCCTTGTCATGAAGCGCCTGGCAGAAGCTCATCCCCACGGTGAAAGGGAAAAGGAAGTCCTCCCGGATGAAGGGGGCGGCGGCATCGAAATCCTCCTTGCTCATGGCGGTCGGGCTTGCCGTCAACGCGTCGTTGGAGGGGAATTCATCCTGGAGCATGAAGCGCACCTTCACCATCTCGCCATCCCCTATGGAAAGGGCACGGGACGCATTCCGGGCGTCATTGTTCGGGAAATCCACGTCCGGCGCGTAGAAGCCGAAGTGCTGGTCCTGGAGCAGGCGGGTCAGCTCCACGGCTACGGCGGTGCGGTCGTGAATGCTCTCCAGCGAGCCGAAGCCATTGAAGCGGATCTTCGATTCCCCTGCGTAGGAGGCCGCGCCCAGCTGGTTGACCGCGAGGTTCGTCATCTGGCCGGGAACATCGGTGCCTGCGGAAACAAATCCCATGGCGGCGTATGCGCGGGAGCGCGCCGTGCCCTCGTCCGCGGGTGCGGCTGCCAACTCGATCTTCATCCCATCCCAATCGGTAAAGGCGTAGACGGGTGCCCGCTTGAAATCCAGTTCCCGAATGCCGGAGACCATGGCCTGCAGGTTGCCGCGGATCTTCTCCTCCTCCTCGGAGAACTCCTTCCGCGAGGCATCCGGCGCGCCCGCGGTATTCCCGTGCGCGGGCATGGGTGCGCCCCCGGCTACCATTTGGTCGATTTCCTTGAGCAGCCTCTCGTTCTCGTCCTCGTAGAGTTTGAGGCGCGCCTGAAGCGAGTCGATCTTCTCAAGCAGACCCGCATCGGATACCGCGTCGGCGGGGGACGTCATGTCAGGGGACCCGAGCTCGGAAAAGGAATCCCGCAGGCGCCGGATATCGAGGGCGTGCTCCCGCTGGAGCGCGTCCATCTTCTCCTCGTAGTGCCGCGCCACCCCCTTGTTCGATTTCGTTCCCCAAAGCAGTCCAGCGAAACCGAGCCCGAAGGCGGCCAGGATGAGGAGGAGGGCAGTTGGACGTTCCATGGTGGACGAGAGGGGCTAGGGGCGCATCGCCCCGCAGGGAACTCATCCGCGGATTCCACGCTCTTTCAACGACAATCCGCCGGTTTTCCCCCGTCCGCCTCAGCGGCGTTTCGGATTGCGGAAGCTCTTCTTCGCGCTGCTTTTGAAGATGCTCGCGCGGGCGGACGGTTCGTCTTTCGCGCGGGACGTCGTTTCCGTCTGGACGGGAACGGCGCGGCCTTCTCCGTCGGGAGTTACCTGGAAACCATGGTCGTTCGTCGAGCTGTAGTGATCGGCGTTCTCCACGGCGACCGGGGCGCTCGCCGAACCATTGGAGAAGCTGATGTTAAAGGGCTTGGCACGGCCGAACTGGTCATAGGTGAAAATGAGGCGCCGCACCGGAACACCGCGCGCGTCCACCACCCGTTCCTCGAGCTGCCGTCCCATGGAATCGTAGATGAAATCGCTCACATAGAGGAGATTCCCCCGGCTGTCGAAAACCTGGCCGCGCACGAACTTCCCATCCTTGTCGGTCTGGAAGATGCTGCGCATGAGGAGGACGTTGTCGGCCGACATCGTCCATTTCTCGATTTCCTTGACCGTATCGTCTTTCTTGGAAACGGTGCGGGTACCATCCTCGTGCATCACCGTCCTTACCCAAGCATTCCCTTCCCGTCTTTCCGAGACACTCTGCCCCACCACGGCAGGCGCCGTGCTCAGGGTGAAAACGAGGGTTGCGAGGAGGGATCGGGTCAATTTCATGGCGATGCGACGGAAGTTTGTAAAAATCAGCGTAGGGGCAAAGGGAAGGGCGGGCAAGCATGAATGCCGCCGTTTGGAAGGTTGGCGGGCGAACGCTCGATTTCTCGCGGGGTGGCCTCGTCATGGGGATCGTCAATGCCACCCCGGATTCCTTCTCCGATGGCGGTCGCTTTCTTCTCCCGGTGAACGCTCTCGAGCACGCGCTGGGACTGGAAGCGGAAGGCGCGGACATCATCGACATCGGGGGGGAATCGACGCGTCCCGGTTCCCTTCCGGTGGAAGCCGACGAGGAATTGGTCCGCGTCATCCCGGTCGTCGAGGCTTTTGTCCGGCACCGAAGGCGTCCCTCGACACTCTTGTCGGTCGATACCTCGAAGGCGCGCGTGGCGGAGGCGGCGCTCAAGGCGGGGACCGATATCGTCAATGACGTGACAGGCCTCCGCGGTGATCCGGACATGCTTCGCGTGCTCGCCGGAACTCGGTGCGGCATCGTTCTCATGCATATGCGCGGCGAGCCCCGAACGATGCAGCAGGCACCGGTCTACCACGATATCGTAGGCGAGGTACGTCAGTTCTTCGAGGAAAGGCTCGCCACCTGTCTGGAGGCGGGAATCGCACCCGAGCGACTTTGCTTCGATCCCGGCATCGGCTTCGGCAAGACGCTGGAACACAACCTCGCTCTCCTGCGTGCCTTGGGGAGTCTTCGCGTCGCCGACCGCCCCATTCTCCTCGGCGTCTCCCGGAAATCCTTCATCGGCGCCGTCCTCGGCGATCCCTCGATGGAAGCCCGGGAGTGGCCCACCGTGGCCCTGACCGCCTATGCGCGCCAGCATGGGGTCGACATTGTCCGCGTCCACGACGTGCGTCCGAACCGCGAGGCCCTTCGAATGACCGAGGCGATCCTCGCAGCGCGCTGATAACGAAAGCGTTCGCGAAGTCGAGCCGTGTGAGGTATATTCGCGGTTTGCCCCGACCAGCGCTCACCGAACGAGCTCCTTCCTTAACAGCACACCAACAACGGCCCCTAGGCTTTCCGTGGATCACATTCTTCAACAGGTCATCGACTACTGGCCCGAGGTCGGACAGACCCTGGTCGTCGCCCTCCTCGCCTGGCTTGTGTTGAGGCGCTTCCGCCAGAGTACGGGCATGCGGGTCTTCCTTGTCCTCGCCGGCTCCTTCCTCGTAGCCTTCGGCGTTTGCGCGCTTCTGGAGCTTCAGGTAATGACGTTCGTCGTGAAGGTGCTCGCCTTCTTCTCTTTCATCACCCTTATCGTCGTCTTCCAGCCCGAGCTGCGCCGTCTCGTATCGGAGATCGGGAGCCGCGGCTTCCTCTTCTTCACCGAGAACCGGAAGGAATTCATCGAGCAGCTCGAGGAAGCGGTGAAACTACTCTCGGCCAAGCGCTTCGGAGCCCTCATCGCCCTCGAGCGCGGAATCGACCTCCGCTCGCATCTCGAAACCGGCGTCAATATCGAGGCTAAATTCTCCAACGAGCTGCTCCTCACCATCTTCCATCCCCGCACCGCCCTGCACGACGGCGGCATGATCCTGCGCGACGGAAAGATCCGCGGCGCGGCCTGCGTCTTCCCCGTCAGCCAGCGCGAACTCCTCGACCGCAGCATCGGCCTCCGCCACCGGGCCGGCATCGGCATCACCGAGGAATCCGACGCCATCGCCGTCGTCGTCTCGGAGGAAACCGGTGACCTCTCGATCTGCCACAACGGCAAGCTCGAGCGCGGGCTGAGCAAGGAGGAATTCCACCGTCGGCTCGTCGAACTCCTCGTCGGTGAGGACGACGACGATGGCGAGGAGAAGGAAGACGGGAAGGAAAAGGAGAAATCGGATGCCACCTCTAACGGTGAAGCCAAGGCCACCTCCTCCGCCGCAAAGGACCGCCGCACCGCCACCGGCGAACGCCGCGATTCGGAGCGGAAGCGCGACGCGACGGTCGTCTAAAACCCGCATCGTCGAGCGATCCCGGGAAGATTGAGGCCCGATTTCGCCCGCATCCCGAATTTTTTCATAATCAGTAGCAACCATCAGAAGAAAAGACATGTCGAAAGGAACGAGAAAAGCATTCTTTGGAACCGACGGCGTCCGGGGCGTCGCGAACGTGGGCAACATCACCCCCGAGACCGCCCTCAAGCTCGGTCGCGTCGCCGCCCGTGTCATGATCCATGGCAAAACAACCGGTGACACGTGGCCGCGCTGCATCATTGGCAAGGATACCCGTATTTCCGGTGACCTTCTTGAGGCCGCCTTCGCCGCCGGCGTGACCTCCGAGGGCGTCGACGTCCAACTGGCCGGCGTCGTCCCCACGCCCGCCGTCTCCTTTCTTGTCCGCGACGAGGGAGCGAGTCTCGGCGTGGTCATTTCCGCCTCCCACAACGGCTTCGCCGACAACGGCATCAAGTTCTTCACCGGCGAGGGCTACAAGCTTTCGGACGAGGAGGAGCGCGCGATGGAAGACCTCGTCCTCGCCGAGGATTCCGCGCTGGAGGAAACCCCGCGCCCCACCGGCGGCAAGGTCGGTCGCATCTCCGGCCTTCCCAAGGCCGCCGACCGCTACATTGCGATGGTCGCCGGGAGCGTCGGCCAGGGCCGCGCCGACCTTCTCGCGGGGATGAGGATCGCCCTCGACACCGCCAACGGGGCCGCCTTCCGCACCAGCGTTGCCATCCTCGAGCGACTCGGAGCCGACCTCCACGTTGCCCACGCCGAGCCCAACGGCATCAACATCAACGCGGATTGCGGCTGCACGCATCCGGCCGTCCTCTCCGCCCTTGTCAGGGAAACCGGCGCCCACGTCGGCCTCTCCCACGACGGTGACGCCGACCGCATCCTCCTTTGCGACGAGACCGGCGACGCCCTCGACGGAGACGAGATCATCGCCCTCATCGGCGTCCATCTTCTCGAAACCGGTTCCCTGCACCACAACACCCTCGTCGCCACCGTGATGAGCAACTGCGGGCTCGACGAAGCCATTCGCCAGCGCGGCGGCAAAGTCATCCGTTCCGGCGTCGGCGACCGCCAGGTCATGCGCGACATGCGCGCCGGCGACTATAATTTCGGCGGAGAGCAGAGCGGCCACATTATCTGTCGCGACTACAACACGACCGGGGACGGCATCGTCGCCGGGCTCCAGGTCCTCCGCATCATGGTCGAGACCGGCAAGCCGCTTAGCGAGCTGCGGAAATGCCTCGTGAAGTTCCCCCAGCTTCTCCTCGCCATCCCGGTCACTTCGCGTCCCCCTATCGGGGAGCTCGCCGAAGCCAACACCCTCATCGCCGAAACCGAGGCCGCCCTCGGCGACACCGGCCGTGTCCTCCTGAGGTACTCCGGCACCGAGCCCAAGATCCGCCTCCTTGTCGAGGGCCGGGATGAGGCATTTGTCCGCGAACGCAGTGACCTCATCGCCGCCGCGATTACGGCGCAGATCGGAGCCTAGGCTTGTGGCGGTCTGATAACCTTCAGATCGAACAGCCATGCCGGCCACGGAAACCGTGGCCGATCACCGTGACCGGCTTGCAAACGCTCCCCTTGCTGCTCCCTTAATGGATGCAGAAATCCCTATCCCTACTCCTGGCCCTTGGTTGCGCCTTGCTCCCGACACCGGCTCTCGCGGAACGGAAACCGAATGTCATCGTTTTCCTCGCCGACGATCTCGGCTACGGGGATCTCGGGTGTTTCGGGAACAAGCTGATCAAGACACCGCATCTGGACCGGATGGCGGCGGAGGGGATGGTTCTGACGGACTTCTACTCGGGTGCAACGGTGTGTGCTCCGAGCCGCTGCGTCCTCATGACCGGCTTGCACATGGGCCACTGCTGGGTGCGCGGAAACGCGGACAACGCGATGAAGCAGACGCTGCAGGAGGGAGAAATCACTGTTCCAGCCCTCCTGAAGACGGCGGGCTACGCGACGGCGCTGTTCGGCAAATGGGGGCTGGGCGAGCTGGATTCGGTCGGCCACCCGATGAAGCAGGGCTTCGATACGTTCTACGGCTACCTGAACCAGCGGCACGCGCACAATTGCTTCCCGGAATTCATCATCGACGGATTCGAGAAAGTCGGGCTGCGGAATCGCTCCGCTCCGGAATGGATACGCATGCGGGAGGCGCAGGGTCGGAAGGACGATGGCGCGGGCTGGGCCTCGCCGGAGGCACGGCTCGACTTCGTGCCGGACATGGTGGTGGAGCGCGCGTTCGCATGGCTCGAACAAAAGAAGGACGCGCCGTTCTTCCTCTACCTCGCGCTCAACCTGCCCCACGCGAACAATGAGGCCACGGCCGGAACAGGCGACGGGCAGGAGGTGCCGGACTATGGCATCTACGCCGACAAGGACTGGCCGAACCCCGACAAGGGTCAGGCCGCGATGATCACCCGGATGGACGGCTACATGGGTGAGTTGCTTGACCGGCTGAAGAAATGGGGGATCGACGGGAAAACGCTGATTCTTTTCACCAGCGACAACGGGCCCCATCGCGAAGGTGGCAACAACCCGGAGTTCTTCGACGCCAACGGGCCGGTGCGCGGCATGAAGCGCGACCTCACCGATGGTGGCATTCGGGTCCCGACGATCGCCCGCTGGCCCGGTACTATCGCCGCCGGCTCCCGCTCGGCCCGTCCGGCCTACTTCGGCGACGTCATGGCGACGGTGTGCGAAATGGCGGACGTGCCGGTGCCGGAGGGGCGGGATTCGCTTTCGTTTCTCCCGACGTTGAAGGGGGAAAGGGAGCAAGCCGCCGCGCCCTATCTTTACTGGGAATCCTACGAGGTCGGCGGCAAGCAGGCGCTCCGCTTCGGGAAGTGGAAGGCGGTGAAGGAGCCTTGGATCGGTGGCGAGATCCAGCTTTTCGATGTCGAGGCGGACATCGGCGAGGCGAAGGACCGGGCGGCAGAGAACCCGGACGTGATCGAGCAAGCCGGAAAGCATTTGGAAGAAGCCCACGTGCGCTCGACAAATTGGGATCCGCCGGTGCCGCGTCCGAGGAAGGTGCCGAAGGCAACCTCGACGTAGGCGGCGCCGAGCCGATGGGAATTTTCGCTTGGGGAAGCCGGGAGGTTCGCGGGGCCCCGGCCCTGCGGAAGCCACGCTGTGGAGATGGAGCCCGGCCCCCCTTAACTGCCGGGATGCGATCCGATTCCCTATCCACGCCCCGCTAAGCGACCGCGAAGTTCCTTGCGGCGCTCGGCGCAGGAGGCTGCGCGGGTTGAAGCGGCCCCCCGGGATGACCAAAGAGCGTGGGTTCATCACCCGCACGGCGTGCCCGACCCTGCCCAATGACGTCTTTTCACGGCAGGGAGGCCTGTCCCGTGCGGGAAGAAATTGGGCCCTCAAAAAAATCTTCGACCCTAATGGCCGTTTTTTCTCACGGAATACGCATGTAGGAGCGGGAGGGCTTTCCGTCCGGTGATGGTAAAACCCACATCCCAACGACAAAACTGAAAGAATAAAACCTATGAAAATCCAAATCGGAATGTCGGTGATCCCCCTCGTGGCGTCCCTATCGCTTTGCTATTCAACAAGCCAGGGCGCTCAGGGACTGAAGATTGACTCCACCTGGCGCGAGGCCTTGAACCATGCGGCCGAGCACCTTATCAATCCCGACGACTACGAGTGCGGGCCCACCGCCTTCGATTATTGGTTCAACGATAAGGTCGGTGAAATGGGTGTCTTTGAGTTTTACGCGTTGTATTTGAGCGGGGCGCTCGACTGGTCGACCTTCTACAGCCTGTTCCTCGACAATGACGCCAGCGATGACTATATCGGGGTCAAAGGCGAGTATACCAAGAGGCTCAGCATACAGCACAAGGACTGCCAGCGCTTCTGGGACGTTCCCACGGGGGATGTCCTTCTCCAGGGAATGCATGGGGCCGTCCTCGAGGAAGACACCAAGATGTTGCCGAGCATATACCTATATGAGGCCTTGGAGCATGGAGTGGCTATCACGGAAGTCGAGGCCCAGGAGATGTTGGACCTGGTTCAGGCTGTGATCGAGGGAGGTACGGCGGTGAACTTGTGGCCGCTGTTGGAACCGTTGGTCGACCCGGCAAATCCAAATTACGAGGCATTGAAGGAATTGCTGTCGAACTATACCTCCGCGGGAATCCCGGGCGGCTACAACCATCCGTTCCTCACCCTCAACGCGTTCGCTTTCTCGGCCGAGGGAATCGACTTTCTCGGGGACGGGAACATCATTCCCGACAAGATCGTCATGGGTGAAGGCATCCTTGATGCCCTTGAAGAAATCGGGCTGCTCATCGGGGATCCCGGTCTCGTGATCGATGCTCCGGAATTCATTCACGCCCACGAGTTTGGCCACCACGTCCAGTTCGAACTCGGAGTGTTCGATGATTATGACGGCACTCCGGAAGCAACCCGGCGCACCGAGCTGATGGCCGATAGTTTCGGAGCGTATTACTGCGCCCACGCCAGGGGTGCGACCTTTCAGGCCAAGCGTTTCGCCGATGTCCTGAATGCCGCTGCCGTCGTCGGCGACTGCGCCTTCGACAATCCAGGCCATCACGGCACCCCCAACCAGCGGGAACGGGCGGCCCAGTGGGGAGGAGATCTCGCCAGAGCCAAAGGCAAAAGGGGCCTGATCAAATCCGCTTCGAGCGTGTGGGCACTCTTTGACGCGGACCTGGAGACCCTGATCCTGCCCGACTCGAATTAAGGCAGGGATTCTTAATGCGAACCGGTTCCTAACCGCACCGACCGGCCGCGGGCGCTCAACGCCCGCGGCCGGTCTTTTTTTTCTCACCGAAGCGGGGAGAAAAGACAAGTGACGCGGGCCCTATCTTGAGGCGCCTTATAGAAAGGAAATTCGGGGACGGGATCGAGAACCGCCAGGTCGGAGATTTCGCCTGCCCTCGGCGTTTTGAACGGATGAGAGGTGAAGGCTTGAAAAGTCAAATTCCCGGCGGGATGCTGCTGGAGTGACCCGGCTTCCGCCGCAGTGCGCGCGCTGTCCTTCCGTCACTCCCTTTCATGAACCGCACCGCGTCTTCCTGTCCGATGATCCCCACCCTGGGGCGAACGGGATTCGCGTTGCTGCTGCTCGGTGCGTCACTGCCGGCGGCGATCAAGCCGCCGCCGGATGCCCTGGAGCACTGGGCATTTCAGCAACCGCAGGAATCCTCTCCGCCCCGAACGGTAAAAACGGACTGGGCGAAGACGGACCTGGACCGCTTCATTCTGGCCAAACTGGAGGAACAAGGTGCCGCGCCCGCTCCACCGGCGGACGCGCGAACGCTCATCCGGCGAATCTCCTTCGATCTCACCGGTCTCCCACCGTCCGCCGACGAGGTGCGGGAATTTGAAAACGCACCGGATCGGGCGGCGGCGGTTTCCGCGTTGGTGGACAGGCTGCTGGCCAGCCCGCGCTATGGCGAGCGCTGGGGCCGTCACTGGCTGGATGTGGCCCGCTATTCCGACACCAAAGGCTACGTCTATGCCCGCGAGGAACGCCGCTTCGTGCACTCCGCCACCTATCGCGACTGGGTGATCCGCGCCTTCAACGACGACCTTCCCTACGACCGATTCCTTCTGCTCCAACTGGCGGGAGATCACTTGTTGCCGGAAGGCTCGCCCGATCTCGCGGCCATGGGATTCCTCACTGGCGGCCGGCGCTTCATCGGCGTGACCCACGACATCATCGATGACCGCATCGATGTCGTGATGCGGGGAACGATGGCGCTCACGGTCCAGTGCGCGCGCTGTCACGATCACAAGTACGATCCCATCCCCACCGCCGATTACTACTCGCTCTACGGCGTCTTCCATGGAGCGGACGACCGGCTCGTTCCCCTCGGTTCTGCCGACGACGAGGAGCTCGCCGGGCATCGGCGGAAGCTCGCCGAGACGATGGCCACGCGACGCGACGAGGCGGCGCGGCGGCTCCAGGAGCGACTGGCGGATTATCTCGCGGCCCAGTGGGAGCTGGAGAAGTATCCCGAGGAAGGCTTCGACCAGGTGCTTTCCGCAACGGATCTGATTCCGGCTTCGGTCCGGCGCTGGCGGGACTTCCTGCAAACGGAAGGTGGTGCGACGCATCCGGTCTTTGCTCCGTGGCACGTGCTCGCGAAGTTGCCGACGGCCGGATTTGAAAAGGCCGCGTCGGAGCAATTGGCCGCGATTCTCGGCGCGGCGGAACTCAATCCCCTCGTCGCCGCCGCCTTCGCGACGTCGCCAAAAGACATGCCGGAGGCCGCCCGGCGCTACGGCACGGTCTTCCGCGATGCCCTGGAGCACCCCGACGCCCCCGGAGCGGCGGAACTGTGCGCGTTTCTCACCCGTCCGAATTCCCCGACCGTCGTGCCGGACACGGGGATCGTGAACAACGAGCTGTTCTTCGCCACCGCGGTGGTGGACGAACTCTGGAAGCTCCAGGGCGAAGTCGACCGACGGCTCATCGCGCTGAATTCCCCCGCGGCCCTCGTGCTGGCCGAGCGCCCCCCGGAACGGAATCCCCGGGTCTTCCTGCGCGGCAACGCCGCCCGTCCCGGTGAGGAGGTGCCGCGGCGCCTGCCGCAGGTCCTGGCGCAGGTCGGCCGCGAACCCTTCCGCGAGGGCAACGGCAGGCTCGAACTGGCCCGCGCCATCGCCAGTCCGGCGAATCCCCTGACCGCCCGCGTGATGGTGAATCGCATCTGGCAGCATCATTTCGGCACCGGCCTTGTCCGCACTGGCAGCGACTTCGGACTGCGCGCGGAGCCGCCAAGCCATCCGGAGCTGCTGGACTGGCTGGCCCTGCGTTTCGTCCGCGACGGGTGGAGCGTGAAGGCGATGCACCGGCTCATCCTCACGAGCGCGGTCTACCAGCAGGCATCGGTGAGCGAGGCCGCCGCTCCGGCCGACGATCCCGACAATCGCCTCCTCTCCCGCTTCCCCGTCCGGCGTCTGGACTTCGAGGCCCTGCGCGACGCGATGCTTTCGGTGAGCGGGGAACTCGACAACGCGACGCACGGAACGACACTGGATGTGCTGGATGCGGCGAACCGCCGGCGAACCGTCTACGCCTACGTCGACCGACAGTTTCTCACCGGTGTCCTCCGCACCTTCGATTTCGCCAATCCTGACATTCACGTGGCCGTGCGCCACGAAACGACCGTCCCCCAACAGGCGCTGTTCTTCCTGAACGGCGACTTCGCCGCCGCC
>JAHEDC010000173.1 GCA_024641425.1 Verrucomicrobiales bacterium
CCCGAGCTTGTCGCCGTAGGGGATGTCGTCGAGAAAGCTCCAGTATGTCCCGCCCTGTCCGGAATTGGCGAGGTAAACGACGAAGCCGATGAAGGCGGCGAAGAGGAGGAAGGGGAGCCAGCGGAGGGGCATGGGGGATTGGTTGATTCGGGGATTCGGAAATTCGGGGAAGGAGAATGGGAGACGGGGAAGAGGGACACGGCGCGGGCGAGGCGCAAGGTTGTAATCGGGGAAATTGCTGGTAAGCAATGGAACGGCTCGGCGGGATTCCCCCACCGAGCCCCATTCACTTTCCCAAAGCCCATGATCATCCAGCCCAAAATCCGAGGTTTCATCTGCACGACCGCTCATCCGGAGGGATGCGCGGCCAACGTGCGCGAGCAGATCGCCTATGTGAAGAGCCAGCCTCCGGTCACGGGCGGGCCGAAGAAGGTGCTCGTGCTCGGTTCCTCGACCGGTTACGGCCTCTCGTCGCGGATCGTCCCGGCCTTCGCCTGCGGGGCGGACACGCTCGGGGTTTTCTTCGAGAAGCCGGGACAGGAGGGGCGCACGGGTTCGGCGGGCTGGTATAATACGGCTGGTTTCGAAGCGGCGGCGAAGGCGGACGGGCTCTACGCGCGCAGCCTGAACGGCGATGCCTTTTCCGATGAGCTGAAGGCGAAGGTCATCGCGACGATCAAGGCCGACCTCGGCCAGGTCGACGCCGTGATCTACAGCCTCGCCTCGCCCCGCCGCACCGATCCGAAAACCGGTGCGGTTTACAAGTCGTGCCTCAAGCCGATTGGCCAGACCTACACCGCGAAGAACGTGAACACCGACAAGGCGCTCGTCGACGACATCACGATCGAGCCCGCGACCGAAGAGGAGATCGCGGAAACGGTGAAGGTGATGGGCGGCGAGGACTGGGAATGGTGGATCGACGCCCTCGCGGAAGCCGGGGTGCTGGCGGACGGCGCGACAACGGTCGCCTATTCCTACATCGGGCCGGAGCTGACCTGGCCGGTTTACAAGGACGGCACGATCGGGCGCGCGAAGATCGATCTCGAGCAGGCCTGCGCGCGCATCGGCGGGAAGCTGGCCGCCACCGGCGGACGGGCCTTTGTTTCCGTGAACAAGGCGGTCGTGACCCAGGCCAGCTCGGCCATTCCGGTCGTCCCGCTTTATATCTCGATTTTGTTCAAGGACATGAAGGCCCGCGGCACGCATGAAGGCTGCACCGAGCAGATCCAGCGCCTTTTCGCCGAAAACCTCTACGGCGGAAAGACCCCGAACCTCGATGCCACCGGTCGCATCCGGATCGACGACTGGGAAATGCGCGACGAAGTTCAGGCCGCCGTCTCCGAAATCTGGGAGAAGATCAACACCGGGAACCTGCGCGAGCTATCGGACTTCGATGCCTACCAGGCGGACTTCCTGAGGCTCTTCGGGTTTGGCGTCGACGGTGTCGACTACGAGGCCGAGAGCGATCCCGTGCGGGAACTGGATCTCGTCGAGTAGGTGGGGGAAGCGTGGAATCCTGGCGCTCTGGTTCGAGCTTCGCGGCCTTTCAATGGCGGAACGGACTCTCAGTTGGGACGTTTTTTCCTTGGAAACTTGGCGGATACTGATATAACTTCGCCTTATGAAAGCGAAGCGATGTGGTAATTTCGTTGTTCTACGCTGTTTTTTTTGGGCGCTTGTTTTCTTTTGTCCATATACCGCCAGCGTCACGGCAAACCACCCCTCCCTCGTCTTCGTGGAAACCAATGGCGACGACGCCTCACCGAATCCGCGTGATCCCGCCACGCCCTTGTTGACGGTGCGGAAAGCGATCGAGATCGCGAATCCCAGGGACACCATCCAAATCGGAAACGGGATATTCATCGAACCGGCACTCACGATAACGATGCCGCTCTCGATTGGCGGCCAAGGGCCAGACCACACGTCCCTCATGAATGCGGGTGGCATCGAGGCGGGAAGCGTGATCACGATCGACAATCCGGGCCCGGATGCCCTTCGCGTCGATATCGTCGGAGTGAGCCTTCGGGGAGGAGACTCGACCCATGGCGGCGGGCTTTTGAATAACGGAGGCGACGTTGTTCTTCGCGACGTATCCGTCACGGGGAACAGGGCGGGCGAGGAAGGCGGTGGACTCTGGAACTCGGACACGGGAACGCTGACCCTCCAGCGCACCGTGATCGAGGGAAACACTGGCGAGCCGGGACTCACGGGAGGCGGGATTTTCAACAATGGCGGAACCATCACGATCGAAAACAGCACCATCGCCGACAACGCGGCGGGGGATGGAGGGCTCTTTCCGAACCATAAGGGTGCCAACGGGGGCGGCATCGCCAATGCGGCGGGAAACGTGATCATCGAGAACACAACGCTCTCGGGAAATCTCGCAGGCAATGGCTTCGCCGACGGTCCGAATACCGGCGGAGGTGGAAATGGCGGTGGGATATGGAACCAGGGCACAATGTCCATCCTCAATTCGACGATTTCCGGTAATTGCGCGGGGGATGCCGCGGCACCGCTGGCCGCAGGTTTTATCGGCTTTGGAGGCAGTGGGGGAGCGATCGATACCACCGGCTCGACGGGAGATGTGTTGATCAGCTTCTCGACCATCGTTGAGAACAAGGCCGGACTCAGCCAGGGCGGTGACGGGTTCGGCGGCGGAGGGCACAACAACGATGTCTTCGACCGTATCTTCATCGACAACAGCATTGTCTCGAACAATACCGTCGGACTCACGGGAGGCGGCCCGGACCTTGCGGGCGCGATCCACTCGAACGGTCACAACATCATCCGCGACGATGGCTTCTTCATGATCGCCGGTTCCGAGGATTTGGATGGCGTTGATCCGCTCCTCGGTTCGCTGGCCGACAACGGCGGTCCTAATCTTACCCACGCGCCCGCTGCGAACAGCCCGGCGGTGAACGCTGCGGATCCGCTAACGAATCCCGCTCCCTTGACCGACCAGCGCCTCGCTCCGCGCGGGGTTCTGCGCGATATCGGATCCTTCGAGCGCGTCGCCGCCCCCAACAGCCCGGATAGCGATGGCGACGGACTTTCGGACGCGAACGAGTCCCTCGCCGGTTTTGATACCGATCCGAATAATCCGGACACTGACGGCGACGGCATGCCCGATGGCTGGGAGGTCGACAACAGTCTCCAGCCGAAGGTCAAGGATGGCGACAACGACAAGGACAGCGACGGGATGACGAATGTGGACGAATATCGCCTCGGCACGAATCCCTGCCTTCCCGACCGACTCGACATCAGCGCGATTTTGCTCCCTGAGCCCAAGCTCGGGATTGCGAATCCTCCTGGGAATCGCAGCTACCGGTTGCTCCGCCTCGATCTCCTCACGGACGATTTCGAGACCGCTTCGGAGTGGAAGCGCTTTGATCCGGCGATGCCTGATCCGGATGGCGACGGCTTCGTCGACCTGGAGGTCATGCCTTCCGATTTCGTGCTGTGGCGGCTGGAAGGCAGCCCAGACAGTCCGCCGCCGCCGTGAACAGGGACCCGAGGCGCCAGGTGGTCGCGCGGCGCGCTCCGGGTGACCCGGTCTTCTCACCATGCGTTTCAGACACGGCCATGCCGGGCTGTTCCTTTTCGGATTCCGGTCGCGGAATGGAAGTCTCGAGTCGGCGTGTTTACGGTTGGGATGGATTTAACTTCCCCGGGGGACATTTGTTCTGATAAGAAAGATAGATGAATCCGTCGCCTAGGTTATCGCGGACTAATGGAATCATCGCGTGCCTCGTGGGTAATCATTGACCCTCTCCAACACATGAAAACATCCCATCTCACCCTTCCGGGGACCCTCGGTTTTCTCCTCATGCTCGGTGCTCCCGATCTCCGCGGCCAGCTCATCAAGAACCTGCAGTCCTTCAGCAATTCCGTGTCCGTGGTCGATCCGGCGGAAGGGGCGCCGGACGTTTACGAAAAAGACGGACCCAAAGAGATCACGACGGGTGATTTCGATGGCGATGGGAACGCTGATCTGGCCGTGAGCAAGGTCTTCGGTCGCGTGGCTGTTTCCTTTGGATTGGGAAACAAGGAGTTCTTGCCGCCTGTTTTTCTGGATCCTCCGGCGTCGACCGGGGAACTTCGCGGGATTGCGGCGGGAGACTTCAATGCGGACGGCCTCCCCGATGTGGCGGTAGCGGCCCCGTTCACGGGCCGGGTTGTCATTTTCCACTCGGCGTCGGATCGAACATTCTCCGCTCCGATCGTCCTCAACGCCGGAGGGGGCGTCCGAAATCTGGTGGCGGTGAATCTGGACGGGGACGGACGCTGTGATCTGGCCGTGGCCCTTGCGATCTCTTCAAACGGATACGTCTCCACCGGCGCCGAAGTGAGGCCTTACTACAATCTGTCAAGCGGCTGGCTGCTGGGAGCAGCGACGCCGATTCCGTTTACAAGCGGAACGACCGAGGAATTTCCAAAGCCGACGATCGGGTTTGCCGCGCTTGCCCCGAATCCTGCCGGCCAACAGGTGGCGGTGACGCACGGTGAGGCAAACGATATCCTCGTTCTTCAGGCCAGACCCTCGACCGATCCCGGCTTTGTGGTGGTCCAACAAATCCCCGTCCTTGTTCCCACGCACTCGCTTGCGGCCGGATCAATCACTTCGCAAAACGGGCCCGACGATCTGGTCGCAGCGGCGCGGGATGACAATCAGATTCTGATTCGCAAGGGAACAGCGAACGGCTTCGAAGAGGGGGTGACCCAACGCCTTTTTATCCCGGGGATGCCCCGCGCCTCGGTTCTCGCGGATGTGGATTCCGATGGATGGAACGATCTCCTTGTCGTCCTGCGCGACTTTGATCGCGTCGTCACTTTTCACAACGACCAGGGCATTCTGAAATTGGTGGCCGAGGCTCCGACGGGAAACAGTCCGCGGGATATCGCTGTCGCCGATTTCAACGGCGATGGTCTTCTGGATGCCGCGGTATCGAATCGTGACTCCGATAACATTTCCGTGCTTCTGACTCAGCCGGGGGGCGAGGGATTCGAGCGTCTCGATACCGTCTACGCCGTGGACGGAGGTGTCAGTGCGATGGTTCTGGCGGACGTCAATGGCGATGGGAGGGCGGATGTGATCCAGAGCCATTTGCTCACCAGTGAAATCAGTGTCCGCCTGTCCCAAACGGGTGGTCTTCTCGGTCCGGCTATCTACACCAAACTCGACTCCTCGCCCGTGGCCTTGCGGCACGGGGACTTCAACGGTGACGGTAATGCGGACCTCATCGTCGTGCATAGCAATGGATGGGCACCGGGGCTTTCCATCCTGACCGGCTTTGGTGACGGAACGTTTGCCCCGCCGTCCTTCATCCCGTCGAACGGATCGCTTTTCGCGATTATCCTTGCGGACTTGGATGGCGACGGGATCAAGGATGCGGTGGCGGGTTACTATGACTGTCGCCTTGCCACCTACCGCGGCCTGGCCGACGGCACCTTCGAGGAAGGACGCATCGGGCTGTTTAACTACGAATCGCGAGCAATGGCGGTCGGGGACTTCGACCAGGACGGGGACCTGGACATCGCCGGGGCCAGCGCGGTGGGAGAACTTACCATCGTTGAGAATGACGGGCACTTGCTGGAACCAACGGATGATTACAACACGGCGTATGTTCGCCGGATTTACGCCGGAGGCGAGAAATCCCGAATCAAGACCATGGGATTGGTCGAAACTAATGGCGACGGGGATCCGGATATCGTGATCAATTCCGAGGAAGGCGTCACTCTTTATGAGAGCGGGCCCGGACTTCAATTCCTACCGCAATCCGGCACTCTCCCCGGCACCAAGGGCGCCAGTGATTTGGTGACGGGAGATTTCGATGGCGACGGAAAGCTGGATATCGTGTCTGCGTGCCGACTGCTTTCATGCGTCGTCATTCTCAAGGGTAATGCCGACGGCAGCTTCGCGGTCGCGGCGGTTTCCCCCGTTCCTTCCGCGGACATGATTGCCAGCGGGGATATCGACGGGGACGGTCTCACGGATCTCGCGGGCAGCGGCGAGGTGCTTTGGACCGCCCTCTCCGGGCGTGCCTCCACGCCCGCCACCGGAACGATGGAGGCGGCTCGCCATCCGGTCGATTCGGTCGTCATCAACGAGGTGCTGGCCTCGAATCTCTCGTTGCGAATCGAGGAGGCCGACAACAAGACACCCGATGTCGTGGAGCTCTACAACGGCCGGAAGACGGATGTAAGCCTGCAGGACTGGACGCTCGCCTATCGGAAATCCGTGGAGCCAGGGGAACCCCAGCCCCCGCTCTCCACCCTGGACCTGACTCCAGCGGGGACCTTGCCGCCCGGGGGGCGGTTGCTTGTGATTTGCGATGGATCCGGATTTGGCGGCCATGCCCCGTTCAAACTGGCCAAAGAGGGAGGGCACCTGGAGTTGCTGGATGATTCGAATACGACGAAAGACAGCGTGATTTACGCCGACCAGGATCCTGATATTTCCTTTGGAAGATATACGGACGGCTCCGTTGTGTGGGGCGTCAAGGAGGACCCTGATCCGGGGCAGCCGAACTACGAGCCGGCGAACGGATCCGGGCCCAGGTTCCGGCAAGTATCAATGGCCCCCGACACCCTGAGGAGCGATCAATGGCCAAGATTCCTCATCAAGGCGGCGGATGATGTGGGGATCTTCACCCTTTCGGCAATCTGGAAATGGCGCAATGCCCCGGAGGGAACCCCGTCCCGTCGACTATCGGGCCGGGTAGGACTCTATGATGATGGAAATCATGGCGATGAGGAGCCGCTGGACGGACTCTTCGCCGGGAAGCTTCTCGAGCGCATGCCCGCGGGAGCCCAGATTGAGTTTTTCCTGGACGGAACGAACCTCGTTGATCAGTCACGCATTTATCCGGGCGATCCTGTTTTCTCGCTTCCGGGCCAGCGCGTGACGAACTATGCCTTTACCATCACAGACAGGGAACAGGCCCCGGGCATTGAGGTCTCGGAACTCCAGATGCACAGCGCGATCCTGAGTGACACGGGCGAAAAGTCGGATTTCATCGAGATCCGAAACATCGGCGTGGCTCCTGTCGATCTGACATCGGTGGCGCTACGAGATGGACTCTTTAGTACAATTCGCACGAAAAACCTCTCCGGGATGCTGAATCCAGGGCACTATGCCTATTACTACGCCGACTCCGAGGAAGGCCCGTTGCATCTGCCGTTCAAGCTCAACAAATCGGGTGATACGGTCTGGTTGGTTGGCGTCGATGCCAACGGCGTGACAACCGTTCTCGACTCGGTTGATTCCAGCGCGGAGACCGAAGGGAAACTGAGTTGGTCCCGACTTGGCGCAGGCGGACCTTTCGCGGCCCTGGCACCGACTCCGGGGGAATCAAACATCTCCTCTGGAACAATACACATCGAGAGGATGCCCGATGCCCCCGCCCGGTTGCGGCTCGGCTTTTTGTGCCCGACGGGGACGGTGAGTATTCTGGAATCGCTCGCGCCCGTGCCGTCCGGTGCCACCTGGCAGAATGGGGGCCTGTGGAATGGCACCGGCTTCGAAGCCGCGATTGAGATCCCCCTTCCACCTGGACCCTCCTCGCGGCTTTTCAGGATTCGCAGATAGGAACGCTTTGCATCCAAGCGCCCTGGGCTTCGGGGTAATGATCGGGAATCGCTCAACGGCGCGGGCCGAGCGGGTTCTTTCGAACGTTCTCCAAGCCGACTGCGGACCTGGCGTCGAAAGACACAACGCCAGGGCGCTGGCTCGTTCCATGGCCTGGCTGCTGATACCATGATGATCCGGACTCCGAATTCGTATGGACAGGGCCACCGCAACGCCTTACGATTTTGGAAATGAGGACGCCCACGCTTTTCGTTTCGTTCACCGCCGTGATTCTCCTGTTTCCGCTCGGCGCCTTTGCCGAAGACAGCGTCGCCCTGCGGATCAAAAGGATCACCGTGGGCCACGAGAAGAAGGTGTCCGCTTTCAGCAAGGAGCTTCAGTCGCTTCCTCGTGAAGCACAGAGCAAGTTTTACCGGAGCAACTACCCGAGCGCCACGGAGGCGATCGCTGCGATCAAGGCGATCGTCTTGGAAAACCCGAGGGATCCGGCCGTGGTCGAAGCGGTAAGGTGGGTCGTAAAGTATGCCCGAGGAAGTGCGAGTGGCGATGCTGAAGACACTCTGCTCGGCGTCTTAGTGCAGTATCACCTCGATGATGGGCGGCTGGTTGACGTCGCCGTGTCTCTGGGCGAGGTCGATTCGGAGGTAAGCCGGAGGTTTCTGAAAACGCTCATGGAGAAGAGCGCGGTGAGGGACGTTCGGGGAATGGCGCTCTATTCTTATGCCGCCACGATCCAAAGGGATGAGGCTAGGACCGATGAATACGTCCTATTGACGGAGAGGTTGATCAAGGAATATCCGGATCTCAAGGTGCGTGGCCGCAACCTTGCGGAGGCTGTCAAGAGTAGGCTCTTCGCGGCGAAGCACCTCGCCATCGGCAAGACGGCGCCCGAGATCATTGGCAAGGATGTCGACGGCAAGGAGATGAAACTCTCCGACTATCGAGGCAAGGTCGTCGTGATCGATTTCTGGGGCGATTGGTGAGGCCCTTGCCGTGCCATGTATCCCCACGAGCGGTCGCTCGTCGCGCGGATGAAAGACAAGCCCTTCACGATCCTCGGAGTTAACAGCGACTCCGCGGCGAAATACCGATCGGCGATCGAAAGGAACAACATCACCTGGCCATCGTTCTGGGACGGCGGCACTACCGGCGGTCCGATTGCATCGGATTGGGCCGTCAGCGGCTGGCCCACGATCTACATCCTCGACGCCAAAGGCGTGATCCGCTACAAGAACGCCCGCGGGAAAGCGATGGACGAAGCGGTTGACGCGCTGATGAAAGAGATCGAGGCCCCATAAGCTCCCCAGGGGCGCCACGCGGACGACCGGGAATTCGTCTAACAGGAAAGGGCCGCGCGAGCGCGATTCATTTCTTCGGATCGAGGGTGACGGAGTAAACGATCTTCCCCTCGCGGTTGCGCTCGGTGACGGTGAGCTTTTTCGTGGCGGCGTCGATTTCCACGCCGCCGAAATACTGGTGGCCTTCCGACGGCGGGCGATTGCCTTTCACGTCCTTGCTGGCGGTCTGGAATTTGACCTCGATGCCGAAGGTGTTGTCGGTGCCGTTCGGGCCGAAGTTTCCCGCGTGGAGCGGGCCGCTGATGAATTCCCAGAAAGGGAGGAAGTCCTGGTAGACCGCTTTCGCCGGATCGTAGTAATGTGCCGCCGCGTAATGCACGTCGGCGGTGAGCCAGAGGGTGTTGCGGACGTTCTTTTTCTTCAGGAGCGTTAGAAGGCGCGCGACTTCCAGTTCGCGTCCCTGCGGCGGGCCGTTGCCGTTTGCGATTGCTTCCTGGTTCTTTCCGTCTCCGACGACAAGTCCGATCGGCATGTCGCTGGCGATGACTTTCCACGTCGCCTTTGAGGTGGTGAGATTCTCCGCAAGCCAGTCCCACTGCGCCTTCCCGAGGATCGTGGTCTCTGGGCTTTCGTCTGTCTGTTTGTTGGGGGAATTGTCGCCCCGGTAGCTGCGGAGATCGATGAGGAAGACATCGAGGTCGGGCCCGTAGTGGAACGAGCGGTAGATGCGGTCGGGATCCCCGGGACGCGCGGCGATCGGATTGTATTCGAGGAAGGCCTGGCGCGCACGGGCCGAGAGGACAGCCACGCTCTTCTCGGTGTAGCGCTTGTCGTCGGCGAGCGATTCGTTCGGGAACCAATTGTTGGTTACCTCGTGATCGTCCCATTGCACGAGGAGGGGGACCTCGGCGTAGAAGCGGCGGACGTTCTCATCGAGCAGATTGTAGCGGTAGGCGCCGCGGAATTCGTCGAGCGTCTCTGCCACCTTCGATTTCTCCGGGGTGACGACATTCTTCCAGACCGTGCCGTCGTCGAGTGCTATCTCGGGCTCGATGATGCCGTCAGCATAGACCATGTCACCGCTGTGGATGAAGAAATCGGGTTGGAATTTTCGCGCCGCCTCATAGGTGAGCATCCCGCCGCGCGAAGTATCAATGCCCCAGCCTTGGCCCGCCGTATCACCCGACCAGGCGAAGCGGATGTCCGCACTCTCCATGGGCGCGGTCTTGAAGCTTCCGATGGCGGGTTCGCCGTCGTCGAAACGCACGCGGTAGTGGATGCGCGTTCCGGACGGGAGCCCGGTCAGCTGGGCCTTGGCCGTGAAATCGGCCGCGGCGGCGGCCTCGACCAGCGCATATTCTTTCGGATGCGGAAAGGAGGGATCGGTGTCGGTTTCGACGAGCATGCGGGAGGGCTTCGCGCCGCGACTCCAAACGACAGCCGAGTCGGCCGTGACATCCCCGCTCGCTACGACTGGCGGCTCGGCGCGCAAGGGAAATGAGGCGAGGAAGAGGAGGGTTGGTAGAAGGCGGCCGCGTAGATTCATGGAGACATGGAAGAAATCATTCGGCACCGGTGTGCGCCAATCATTTGTGCCGGGCCGAAATGGCGCTTGTATACGGGTGTCTATGAAGATCCTCCATATCGCCGACTTCCATTACACCCTGAAACAGTGGGATTGGCTCGCGCGTGTCGTGGAGGGCGAGGCCTTCGATCTCGTCGTCAAGGCGGGCGATCTCCTCGACATCGCGTCCATCGTGGAGACGGAGGTGCAGGTCGCGGTGACGCTGAAGTACGTGGCGGCGCTGGCGGCGAAAGCCGCGTTCGTGGTCAGTTCCGGCAACCACGACGGGAACACGCGCGATCCCGAGACCGGCGAGCGCGTCGCCCGCTGGCTCCGGCGCGCGCGGCGCGAGGGGGCGCGGATCGACGGCGAGAGCTTCGAGGCCGGCGACGCGCTGGTCACCGTTTGTCCGTGGTGGGACGGGCCGAAGACCCGTGACTCCATCGCCGCCCTGCTGGAGGCCGAGGCTCCCCGCGCGGCGGGAAAACGCTGGATCTGGGTCCACCACGCGCCGCCGCAGGGATCTCCCGCGAGTTGGACCGGACGCACGCATTTCGGCGACACCGCCGTCGAGGAATGGATCGCCCGCTATCAACCGTCCCTCGTGCTTAGCGGCCACGTTCACCAGGCCCCCTTCGCGCGGGATGGCTCATGGATCGCCCGTCTCGGTGGGACCTGGATCTTCAACCCCGGCCGTCAGATCGGCCCGGTGCCCACGCATATCATCGTCGATACCGATCTCGGGACCGCGGAGTGGTATTCCCTCGCGGGGAACGAGCGCGCGGATTTGAGAGCTGCGTCATTCGCGGGGACGGTGGAGTTCTGATGCAGACCCCGAAATTCGGGCTAGGGGCCAAGCGAAAATCAACAAATCAAAGAGACGGATCATAATAAGAAGCGAGGTCTTCACCGCCAACGGTCTCGTC
>JAHEDC010000174.1 GCA_024641425.1 Verrucomicrobiales bacterium
CGACATCCCCGGTCAGGGCGACCCGATAGCTGACGTAGGAGTGTCGAAGGGCATTCTTGCGCCAGCCCCCGGGAACACCCGCCTTGGTGCCGAGGTTGGTCAGGGCACCTGCGACATTCCTCATGGTGATGATCGGCCCGGTCTCCTCCCGCCATGGGGCAAGCCATGCCTTGAGATTGTCAGTGAGCGGGACGATCCGCCTCGCGGCCGTCTTGGCCTTGCGACCGGCGATCTCGATGTGGCCGCGCTCCCACTTGATGTCCTCCCATTCGAGTCGGCGGATTTCGGCAGACCGGATCCCAGCGAACGCCCCGATGGCCACCAGTGGCGCGATCCGGGCGTGGGACGCCAGCAGGAGCTTCTTCATCTCCTCGCCGGTGAAGATCTCGATCTCCGTCTCGGGCACCTTGTAGGACTCGCTCTGCTCGGCGGCCGTCTTCCGGTCGGGGTGGAGATAGCCCTGCCGCTTGGCAAACCCGAACATCGTGATCAGGCACGTTCGGAAGGCATTCTTGGTCACCGGTCCGAGCGTCTCCTGAGCTTGGAGGAATCCATTGATGTCGCTCACCGTCACGTCCCCGATATTCCCGCTCACCTGGCCCGTGAAGCGGCTCAGGTATTCTTCGGAGCGTGTGACATAGACCTTGGTCACTCCGCGGGCACGGCGGGAGGTGAGGTATTCCTCCACGACCTCGGTGATCAACTTCACGGGCAGGAGGTCGAGCCGGTTCGCCTGATAGAACCGAACCGCGTCGGAGAGGGCTGCCTCCCCGGCGACCTTCCGAGCGCTGGACCATTCCTCGATGGCGGCGGCAAGCGTCAGGCCGAAGCGTTCTGCGGTCTGCTCGCAATGGCGGAGCATCTCGATGTCACGCTTGGTGACCTCATCGACGGCATTGCTGCCATTGGTCAGGCGGACGCTCGTCTGGTGGGCGATCATCCTGGCCTCACTCATCGAGGCGGAGGTTCGGGTCCGTTGGCGACCACCCTCCCTCCAGATGATGGAGTATTGGGGGTATCCGTTGGAGCGGTTGACCGTGTAGATCCGCACCTGGGCGGTTCCACTGCCGATCTCGACAATCTTGTTGCGGCGTTTCTTTTTCCGGGACATCGACCCCGGCCTTCGCGTCAACCTTTGTGGAATTCTTTGTGGAAAGTTGTCGCGCTTTCCGGGTCCAGAATCATTGACCACTGGTGATGAGGGAGTTGCGTCGGCAACAGGCCCTTCTTGTTTGTAATGGCGGACAGGGAGGGATTCGAACCCTCGGTACCGTTTCCAGTACACACGCTTTCCAGGCGTGCCCATTCGACCGCTCTGGCACCTGTCCTAAGTGAGCGCTCCGGGGAGCAGATCATCGCGCTCTTTCCATGGAAAAAAGGGCGACCGGCGGAAGACGCATAGTCTTAGTCCGAAACGCCCAACGCGCAAGAGGATTTACGCCCTCTTTCCAGTCGCGACAAAATGGCCGCGCGCCCACTCTTCATAGCGCCATTTTGGCGCGCTTTTCACTCAATACCGAAAACCCCTCAATCCATTAAATCCTCACAACAACCTAATTATTAATTACTTAAAACATAAAACTCATGCCTGGCACACCAATTGCGATGTCTTTTCTCACCCATCACTTTCGCCAGCACACGAAACCAACGTTTAACCGAAGAAACCAAGAGACACCACCATGAGCAAGATTTTAGGAATCGACCTTGGAACCACCAACTCCTGTATGGCCGTCATGGACGCCGGCGAGCCTGTCGTGCTTGAGAACTCCGAAGGCGCCCGCACCACGCCTTCCGTCGTCGCTTTCTCGAAGAGCGGCGAGCGCCTCGTCGGCCAGGCCGCCAAGCGCCAGGCGATCACGAACGCGAGTAATACCATTTTCTCCGCGAAGCGCCTCATAGGGCGCAAGTATTCCGAGCTGACTGACGCCGACAAGAAGACGCCTTACAAGATTGTCGAAGCCTCGAACGGCGACGCGCACATCCAGGTCGAAGTCGGCGGCGAGAAGAAGACCTACAGCCCGCAGGAGATTTCGGCCATGGTGCTGAGCAAACTGAAGGCCGACGCGGAAGCGCGTCTCGGAGAGAAGATCGAGGAAGCCGTCATCACGGTTCCGGCGTACTTCAACGACTCGCAGCGGAATGCGACCAAGGCGGCCGGGGAAATCGCGGGCCTGAAGGTGCGCCGGATCATCAACGAGCCCACCGCCGCCTCTCTCGCTTACGGCCTCGACAAGAAGAGCGACGAGAAGATCGCCGTTTACGACCTCGGCGGCGGCACGTTCGACATCTCCGTCCTGGAGATCGGCGACGGTGTTTTCGAGGTCATGGCAACCGACGGCGACACCCAACTCGGCGGCGATGACTGGGACAATGCCATCATCGATTGGATCGCCAACGAATTCAAAAAGGACACGGGCATCGACCTCAGCGGTCAGCCCGACGCGCTCCAGCGGATTAAAGAGGAAGCCGAGAAGGCGAAGATCGCCCTTTCCTCGACCACGAGCTACGAGATCAACCTGCCCTTCATCACCGCCGACCAGACGGGGCCGAAGCACATCCAGAAGGAGCTGACCCGCAACCAGCTCGAGCAGATGACGGACTCGCTCTTTCAGCGGACGAAGAAGCCGGTGATCGACTGCCTCAAGGAAGCCAAACTCTCCAAGGAGAAAATCGACGAACTCGTCCTCGTCGGCGGTATGACCCGGATGCCGAGGGTCATCGAAATCGCCCGCGAACTCGCCGGCAAGGAGCCGCACCGCGGCGTGAACCCGGATGAGGTTGTCGCCATCGGGGCCGGCATCCAGGGCGGCGTCCTCCAGGGCGACGTGAAGGACGTTCTCCTCCTCGACGTGTCTCCCCTCACCCTCTCCATCGAGACGGCGGGTGGCGTTTCCACCGCGATGATCGAGCGGAACACGACGATCCCGGCCAAGAAGTCGCAGATCTTCTCCACCTATTCCGACAGCCAGCCGTCCGTCGAGATCAACGTCCTCCAGGGCGAACGTCCGATGGCGAACGACAACAAGAGCCTCGGTACTTTCCGGCTCGACGGCATCGCCCCCGCCCCGCGCGGCGTGCCGCAGATTGAAGTCACCTTCGACATCGATGCCAACGGCATCCTCCATGTCTCCGCAAAGGACAAGGGCACCGGCAAGGAGCAGAAAATCTCCATCGAAGGCTCGAGCGGCCTGAGCGAGGCCGAAATCGAAAAGGCCAAGCGCGAAGCCGAAGAGCACGCCGATGCCGACAAGGCACGCAAGGAAGCCGTCGAGGTGAAGAACACCGCCGACAATCTGGCCTATCAGTGCGAGAAACAGATCACCGAGATGGGCGACAAGCTCAGCGATGATGAGAAGGCTCCGGTCACCGCCGCCATCGAGAAAGTCCGCGAGGCCATTAAGGCCGACGACGCGGAGGCGATGAAGAAGACGACCGAGGAACTCCAGGCCGCCTTCGGGCCCATCGCCCAGAAAATCTACTCCGCCCAGGACGGCGGCGAAGGCGGAGATCCCGCCGGAGCTGGCGCCAGCGACGCCGAGGAAGCGCCGGAAGCTTCCGCTGAACCGAAGCAGGCCAAGGGCAAGGTCGTCGATGCCGAAGTCGTCGACTAACACATCTTTTTTCCGCCGCCGACGCTCCCGGTTCGCTCAAGGAGCCGGGAGCGGGGACGACGGAAAATGTCACCACGAAACCGAACGTAACGAAAAACAAACCGAAGAAAAAACCACATCGCATTATGGCAACAAAAATCAAACCTCTGGGACAACGTGTGCTCGTCAAGCGCCTCGAAGAAGAGGAGAAATCCGCTGGCGGCATCATCATTCCCGATGCGGCCAAGGAAAAACCGCAGGAAGCCGAAGTCGTTGCGCTGGGAACCGGCGGCAAGGACGAGGATGGCAAGACCATCGAATTCACGGTGAAGAAAGGCGACCGCGTCCTCATCTCCAAGTACGGCGGCACTGACGTCAAGCTCGACGGCAAGGACTATCTCATCATCAGTGAGAGCGACATCCTTGGCGTCATCAGCAAGTAAGGCACGCCCGACGCCCCACCACTTACAAACTAGTAATTAGAAAAGAATAAACCACTATGGCAAAACAACTGGTATTTGACGAAGCCGCCCGCCACGCTCTCCTCCGCGGCGTCGAGAAACTCGCCCGCGCGGTGAAATCCACCCTCGGACCCTCGGGCCGCAACGTGATCCTCGACAAGAAGTTCGGCAGCCCGACCATCACCAAGGACGGTGTGACCGTGGCCAAGGAAATCGAACTCGATTGTCCCTACGAGAACATGGGCGCCCAGCTCATCAAGGAAGTCTCCAGCAAGACCTCCGACATCGCCGGTGACGGCACCACCACGGCGACCGTGCTTGCTGAGGCCATCTACAAGGAAGGCCTCCGCAACGTGACCGCCGGAGCCAATCCGACCTCGCTCCAGCGCGGCATCATGAAGGCCACCGAGGCCCTCGTCGCCGAACTGGGCCGGATCTCCACCAAGGTGACCACCACCAAGGAGATCGCGCAGGTCGCCACCGTCTCCGCCAACTGGGACGTCACCATCGGCAAGATCATCGCCGACGCGATGGACAAGGTCGGCAAGGACGGCACCATCACGGTCGAGGAAGCGAAAGGCATCGAAACGACCCTCGAGGTCGTGGAAGGCATGCAGTTCGACAAGGGCTATCTCTCGCCCTACTTCGTGACCGATCCCGAAAGCATGGAGTGCGTGCTCGACAACGCGCTCATCCTCATTCACGAGAAGAAGATCAGCAACCTCAAGGACATGCTGCCGCTTCTCGAGAAGGTGGCGAAGAGCGGGAAGCCGCTCCTCATCATCGCCGAGGACGTCGAGGGCGAGGCCCTCGCCACCCTCGTCGTGAACAAGCTCCGCGGCACCCTGAACGCCACCGCCGTCAAGGCTCCCGGCTTCGGTGATCGCCGCAAGGCCATGCTCGAGGACATCGCCGTCCTCACCGGCGGCCGTGTCATCACGGAAGACCTCGGCATTAAGCTTGAGAACGTCGAACTCGCCGATCTCGGCAGCGCCAAGCGCCTGACCATCGACAAGGAGAACACCACCATCATCGAAGGCGCCGGCAAGTCGAAGGACATCGCCGGCCGGGTCAACCAGATCCGCCGCCAGATCGAGGAAACGACCTCCGACTACGACCGCGAGAAGCTCCAGGAGCGCCTTGCCAAGTTGGCCGGTGGGGTCGCCGTCATCAATGTCGGCGCCGCGACCGAAACCGAGATGAAGGAGAAGAAGGCCCGCGTCGAGGACGCTCTTCACGCGACCCGCGCGGCCGTAGAAGAGGGCATCGTCCCCGGCGGTGGCACCGCGCTCATCCGCGCCCAGCACGTGATCGGAACGCTCAAGCTCAAAGGCGACGAGAAAACCGGTTCCGAGATCGTGCACCGCGCCGTCGAGGCTCCGCTCCGCCAGTTGGCCGCCAACGCCGGTCGTGAGGGTGCCCTCATCGTCGAGCAGGTCAAGGTCAACAAGAACGGCGAAGGCTACAACGTGGCCACCGACAAATACGAGGATCTCGTGAAGGCCGGTGTCGTCGATCCGACCAAGGTGACGCGCAGCGCTCTCCAGAACGCCGCCTCCATCGCCGGTCTGCTCCTCACCACCGAGGCGCTCATCACCGACATCCCGGAGAAGCAGGAAGCCGACGCCGGCCATGGCCACGACCACGGCATGGGCGGAATGGGCGGCATGATGTAAGGCTCGCGCCTGCATCAAAGCACTCCAAACCTATCGCGGCGGGCGGGTCTTCGGACCCGCCCGTTTGCGTTTCAAGTCCGCCCAGATTCGTAGCGCGCCCCTTCCTGCCGACGAAACCGATTCACCGCTGTCCCAGTCCGGGCTCGAAAACCGGATGCGCCGGAAGACACTATCGGAGCGCAGCCTCCCCCATAGGCAAACACGAGAATACTTCTTTCCACCTGATCGAGGAAACTTGAGGGAATTGACGCCTTGTGCGGGAAACCCGCGATGTCACATTGGCGCAGCCGACAGGTGTCGCCGTCCTCCTCGTCCTCCACCGCATCGCAAACTTTCGCTTTCCGTGCCCAATTCCGCGCCGAACGGGTGGTGATCGGATTGCCGAAATCCGAATCCGGCGCGCGCCATCGCTTTCAGTTTCACCTCGACAAGAATGCGGCAGGCGATGCCACCGGTAACCAGCAGCGGCTTCCGCATCCCCGAAGACAGCGAGTCCACCGTGTCGCCTTCCGGGTCCTGGGTATCCCTCCTTTGCTTTCCCAAGCGATGAGGCTAGCCCCGCCCGCCCTCAAAAACCCGTGCCTGCGTTCCAATAATCGAAAACGACCGCGTGACAAGTCCGCCTGAGTCCCCGGCACCCAGCGGACATCGAGACCGACCAGCGAGATCGGGGTGCGGACACTCGTTTTAGTCAGCCGCATCGGTGACCCGCGTTCCACTTGTCCCCTGCCGAAACAAGGATCGCTGCTCCACTCGCAACCCGGGAATCTCAAGCAAAGAAAACGATAAAATTCCGTATTGATAATTTCAATAACTACTATATTTTAAAGAAACTTGAACTTTTATGGCAATCGCAACTCTACCTCCCCTCGCCATGGCCCCCGCTCGCAAGCCCGGGCTCCTTGTAATCGACGACGAGAAATCGTTGCTCGCGTACCTGAAACGCGTATTCTCCACCCGCTATGAAGTCCTGACGGCGGAGAACGTGACCGAGGCCGAGGCACTCCTGCGGGAGCACGGTGAGATCAAAGTGGTCCTCTGCGACGAGGAGATGCCCGGGGAGAAAGGACTCGAGTTTCTCTCCCGCACCCGTTTTCGGACACCGAAGGTCCAGCGGATTCTCATGACCGGGCACACGGATCCCGAAACTTTCCTTCGGGCCATTCACGATGGCGATGTCCTCTGTTATCTCGTCAAACCGGCCTCCCCCGAAGCCATCCGCGCTGCGGTGGAAAGAGGAGTTGCCGAGCATGAGAAATGCGCGACGATCGATAGCTTGATCGCCGAGCTCGATGATGCCCGCCGCAGACTTCAGGCCCTTCCCCGGATGGCGCGCAACCTGCATGCCATCGCCGGCGCTTACGGCAGCTTTCTGCGCTCCGCATTGAAAGTCACCATCCTCACCGCCGCCGTTGCCCTTACGCTCGGTGCGGTGAGTATCGGCGTGCTCTACGTCCTGAAATCCCATCTTGGCATCGACATCTTCGCCGACCGCCATCTCAGTGATTTTCTCGAATCGGTTGGGAAATAAGCGCCCGCAGCTGCTCCCGAGCGACTTTTCCAAGCGCCGCCCGAGGAATCGCCGTTACCGGCACCACCACGCTGATCCGCTCGAAGCCGGGAGCCGTCGCATTGAAAGCCGAAACCTCCCGCTCCGCATCGATTCGCCCCAAGGATGGTTCGAAAGCAAGTACGAGCGCGTTTCCCTTGCGCTCATCGGGGATCGCGACCACCGCCGAATGTCCCGGCCACCCTGACATTGCCAGGTAGCGGCGCTCTACCGCATCGACATCAACCAACTCGCCGAGGATCTTGATAACCGACGGACCGCGTCCCAACACGCTCAGATCTCGTCCATCCAGTTCCGCACGATCCTCCGTGGGGAACCACCCCTCCGCGTCGCAAGGCCTCTCGAATTCCCATTCCCCCGACGCAGCCTCCCTGAGGTAACCGGAAAAGAGCGCCGGCCCGCGAAGCCAGAGCCTGGATTCTTCGTCCACCCGTGCCTCCCAGTGTGGAAGCACCACCATCGTCCCCTCCCTTTCCGGCTCCGCCGCGACATGCGACGCCGCCTCGGTCATTCCGTAGCTCTCACGCAATGGCCAACCGAGGATTTCCGCTTTCCTCCGCAATCCGGGATCGAGCGCAGCCCCCCCGATGATCACCGCCCGCAAGGTTGTCGGAGCGGTCGCGCGTGCTGCCACGAGATCGTAAAGCTGAGTCGGCACCAACGGAGCGAGCGTCACTGCGTTTGCCTCGCATTCGGACAGGAAGCGCTCCACCGACCATTCCCGCCAAGGCACTAGGATTGGCGGTGTCCCGAGTAGCGCCGCCCGCGTCGGAACCGCATGCCCTCCCACGTGGAAAAGCGGCAGCGCACCGATCCAACAATCCTCCGACGTTGCCTTGTAGAAAGCATTCACCGCGCGCGCGGACGCGAGGAGCGCCGCCCCTGAGAGGCAAACGAATTTTGTCCGTCCCGACACCCCGGAAGTCGCGAAGATCGTGTGCCCGCGCAGGCCGTGCCTCCGCGCGGCCTCAAGCAGGGCTCCGCCGTCATGGCCGAGCGCCGCATTCAGCATCGCTGTGTTCCCCGCCTCGTCTTCTCGTTTCACAGTCGCGTCCATGGCAAGCCCTCCAGCAAGTCATCAAAGCCCAATCCTGTGCCGCTCGGGGGCCGCAAACGCCCGCCCTCCACAGTAAGGCGCTCTGAAAAAACGTCTCCTTCAAAGCACCAGTGCGTCAAGAGGCCCGCGCCGTGCAGCACGCCCTGGTATGTGGCCGCCTCGTGGGCGGCGAATACCTGTCCGAGGGGATGATCCATGGAGGAGGTTATCACAACCGGTTCTGTGAATGCCCGCGTTTCCTGCACCGCCGGCTTTAGGACCCGATACGCAAAACCGTCGGTCGCCGTGTCCGATCCCCGATCCACCGCCAGCGACAGAACATCCGGCAACGCCCGCCAGTTCGCCGCATCGTATTGCATGGGATCCTCGATGAAATCGATCCGTTCCCTCACATCCGAAGTGAGTCCTTTCAGAAAGCGCGCATAACGCGCGGCATCGAGACACCCGTTGAAATCCAACCGAAGCGCCGCACCCGGTACTCGCTCTGCCAGTCGGATTACCCGCCGCGCCTCCTTCTCCACCCCCGGCCCGCACTTCAATTTCACCGCCGTGAAATTACCCAATTCCGCCTCCGAGACCGAGTCCGCGATCACATGACTCACTGGAAGCTCCAGCCCTTCGAAAAGCCAGCGTCCTTCCCTTCGGGCTTTCCCGTCCCGCTCCGCGCAATACAGCGCCCGCTGCCCTAAGACCGTTGGGGTCCCGTTCCGAAGGGCTTGAAGGTGGACATCCAGCGGTGCGTCTCCCAACTCCGGCCACGGATGCAAACACCCGAATCCTTCCCCGAACCGCAGCAGAACACCGTGGAACTCCCGCCGTGACGCGAGCGTGTTAAGAAGAAATCGTGAACGAAGGGAGTATCGCCAGATGAAGATTATTTGCGGAACAGGCATCCCGTGAAGATCGAGTCACTATTCTCCCCTTAAGGGCGAGCGGCGAGGGTAAAAAACACCGCGAAGAGCAGCATCTGGAGGGCCGCCATTCCGAGATAGCGATTGTAGAGAACACCCGGTTTCGTCTTCCACACGAGCAGAGAAAGAAAGGCCGCGAGCGGCAAACCAGCCAACGGGAAATACGCGAGCTTTGGAGCGTTGAACAGGGGGATCCATAGAAATCCCACCCCAAGGGGACCGAGGCAAAGGAGCACGATCTCGATCTTACCGAACCGCTCTCCGAAGCGGACCGCCAGCGTTCGCTTGCCCGTCGTACTGTCCTCCTCGCGGTCGCGGAGGTTGTTGATCGCGATGAGCGCGGTCGCATAGAAGCCGACCTGTACGCCCAACAACACGGCCTCGGCGTACCAATGGCCGGTTTGCACGAAAACAGTGCCCGCTACGGCGATGAGGCCGAAGAAAAGAATGACGAAGATCTCCCCGAGCCCCCGGTATGCCAGTGGCAGCGGGCCACCGGTATAGCCGAAACTAAAATAAAGCGAAGGAAGACCGATTGCCAGGATTGGCCATCCGCGGGCGGCGATAAGCGGCATCGCGAAGGCGGCAGCCATGAAGAGAAGCGTGATCCCCGCCATGATGACGGCCTGTGGGGGGACGAGGCCCTCGGCCGAGACCCGCTGCGGCCCAAGGCGCACGGCGGTGTCCGCCCCCTTCGCATGGTCGATGGCGTCGTTGAAGAAATTCGTCGCGATCTGGATGGACACCGCGCTCAGGACCGTGAAGGCCGCGAGATAGAGACTCAGGTGGCCGGTCAGCCAGCGGGCGAGCACGCCACCGGTCCAAACGGGAACGATGGCGGCGAGCAATGTCTTCGGTCGCGCGGCGAGCAGCCAGGCCCGCCACGATGGTCCCGGTGGATCTGCCGCATCGTAGTCCACCGGCGCTTCCGGCAGGGTGCTCATGGAACCCGAGGGAATTTCGAGAAATCGGGCGTCCGTTTCTCGACGAAGGCGTTTTTCCCTTCCTTCGCTTCCTCCGACATGTAGTAGAGCAGCGTCGCGTTGCCGGCAAGATCAAGAAGGCCCATTTGCCCGTCGCAGTCCGCATTCAGCGCGGCTTTCAGGCAGCGCAGGGCCAAAGGGGAGTGCTGCAACATCTCCCGGGCCCATTTGAGGGTCTCCTCCTCAAGGCTCTCAAGAGGCACCACCGTGTTGACAAGCCCCATAGCGAGCGCCTGTTGCGCGTCATACTGGCGGCAGAGGTACCAGATTTCCCGTGCCTTTTTCTGCCCGACGATACGGGCCAGATAACTCGATCCCAGACCGCCGTCGAACGAGCCGACCTTCGGCCCGGTCTGCCCGAAGCGTGCGTTCTCGGCGGCGATGGTGAGATCGCAGACCACATGCAGCACGTGTCCGCCGCCAATCGCGAAGCCCGCCACCATGGCCACCACCGGCTTCGGCAAGGTACGGATCTTTCGCTGCACGTCGAGGATATTCAATCGCGGCACCCCGTCGTCCCCGACATACCCGGCATGGCCGCGCACCTTCTGGTCGCCTCCGGAGCAGAAGGCATCGGGCCCCTCGCCGGTGAGGATGATGACGCCGACCTCGGGATCCTCGTGCGCGAGGTCGAAGGCGACGAGCATTTCCTTCACCGTCTGCGGGCGGAAGGCATTGCGCACCTCGGGCCGGTTGATCGTAATCTTCGCGATCCCGTCGGGGGTCTTCTGGTATTTGATGTCGGTGAATTTCTGAACGTCGGTCCACATAATATTGGGCGTAGCTTAATCAGAATCGGCGCAAACGAAAGTCCGGAAGCGCTCCGGTTGCTCCCACGGCACCCGATGGCCCGCATCGGCAATGATTTCAAGCCGTCCCTGCGGCAGATTCTCAACGGCAACGCGCGCGAGAGCGCTGAATCTGCGATCCCGCTCCCCTGCCAACCAGGTCACCGGAAGACCGAGGCGGCCCAAAGCGGACAAGAGGTTCCCCTGTCGCCCGAGCGACCAGCGGTCGAAGGCCTCTGCCACCGCGGCGCGGCGGAACTGAAGTTCCCCGCGCCCAGGAAACATCTGGTGCCCTCCCCCAAAAACCGGTTGGGAATTCCAATCTTCAAGGAATTCCT
>JAHEDC010000653.1 GCA_024641425.1 Verrucomicrobiales bacterium
CCGGGCACGTTACCGTGAACCACGCCCAACGCGCCTACGAGCCCGTCGACGACGCCGACAAACTCCCCTTCCGGCCCGACTTCGCCGTCCTCGTCTACTCGGCCTATCTCACCGAGGGGAAGACGATCAATCTCAAACCCGAAGCGCAGCCCGACAAGGACACGCCGCCCGTCTTCCTCGTCCACGCCAAGGACGATCCCATCCCCTGCGAAGGCAGCATCGCGCTTTTCCTTGCCCTCAAGGCCGTCAACGTTCCCACCGAACTCCACATCTACGAAACCGGCGGCCACGGCTACGGCCTCCGTCCCGTCGACAAACACCCCGTCACCCTCTGGCCCGCCCGCTGCGAAGACTGGCTCCGCAGCCGAGGGCTGCTGAAATGACGAAGGCCTAATGACTAAACCCGAATCCGTAGCACGGATTTCCAAATCCGTGTCCGTGGTGCGGACTTTCCAGTCCGCCCGTCATCAAAAACACATCCCATGATCACCCGACTCCACCAAACCCTCGCCTTCTTCTTCCTCAGCGTCACCGCGACCCTCGCCGCCGAGAAGCCGAACTTCATCATCATTAACATCGACGACCTCGGTTACGGGGACATCGGCCCCTTCGGTTCCACCTTGAACCGCACGCCGCACCTCGACCGCATGGCGGCCGAGGGCCGGAAGCTCACCTCCTTCTACGCCGCTCCGGTCTGTTCGCCCTCGCGGGCCTCGCTCATGACGGGCTGTTATCCGAAGCGCGCCCTTCCCATCCCGCACGTCCTCTTTCCCGCCAACGACGTCGGCCTCGCTCCGGAGGAAATCACCGTCGCCGAGTTACTGAAAGCCCAAGGTTACGTCACCGGCATGGTTGGCAAATGGCACCTCGGCGACCAGCCCGAATTCATGCCGACGCGCCAGGGTTTCGACAGTTTCTTCGGCCTTCCCTACTCCAACGACATGGGCCCCGCCGAAGACGGCGTGAAGAGCAACCTCGGAGCCCCGCTCCCCAAGAACGCGGGCAAGAACAAGGGCAAGGGCCAGCCGCCCCTCCCCTGGCTGCGCAATGAAACCGTCGTCAAACGCGTCCTCGCCGACGACCAGACGACCCTGGTCGAAAAATACACCGACGAAGCCGTCACCTTTCTCAAGGCCAACAAGGACAAGACCTTCTTCCTCTATCTCCCCCATTCCGCCGTCCACTTCCCGATCTACCCCGGCAAGGCCTTCCAGGGAAAATCGAAGAATGGCATCTACGGCGACTGGGTGGAGGAAGTCGACTGGAGCGTCGGGCGCGTCCTCGATACGGTGCGTGAACTCGGGCTCGAGAAGAATACCCTCGTCCTCTTCACCTCCGACAACGGCGGCACCCAGCGCGGACTCAATACCCCGCTCAAGGGCCACAAAGGCAGCACCTGGGAAGGCGGCATGCGGGAGCCCACCGTCGCGTGGTGGCCGGGCAAGATCCCCGCCGGCACCGCGACCGACGCCGTCACCGGCATGATCGATATCCTTCCCACCTTCGTGAAACTCGCGGGCGGCGCCGCGCCCGCCGACCGGAAGATCGATGGCGGCGACATCTGGCCGCTCCTGGCCGGTGAAGCCGACGCGAAATCCCCGCACGAAGCCTACTACTATTACCGCGGCCTGAAACTCGAAGCCGTCCGCAAGGGCCCGTGGAAACTCCACCTCGGGAAGAACGAACTCTATCATCTCGACAAGGACATCGGCGAAAGCGAGAACGTCGCCGCCGCGAATCCGGAAGTCGTGGCCGACTTGCAGACGGTCGCCGCCGCGATGAAGGACGATCTCGGCCTCGACGGCATGGGCCCCGGCTGCCGTCCGCTCGGCAAGGTCAAGGACGCGAAACCGATCATCGCCCACGACGGAACCGTCCGGGAGGAATTCCGCGGGCAGGCCAAGGAATGAGGCTCGCGGGCATCGCTCTCGGATTTCTCGCCACCGGCCTTCAGGGCGCGGAGACACCCCCCGTCATCGCCGGCTTTCTCGACCAGTATTGTTTCGAGTGCCACGACGAGGATGCGAAAAAGGGCGACCTCGACCTGACCACGCTCGCCTTCGACCTCGACGCGGCGGACGCGTTCGCGAAATGGGTCACCGTCCACGACCGCGCGCATGCGGGTGAGATGCCACCGGCCAAGAAGCCGCGCCCCGCGGCCGCCGATCTCGAAGCCTTCGCCAATGCACTCGCCGCCGAACTTACTCGCGCGGACGCCGCGCGGATCGCAACCGACGGCCGCGCCACCCGCCGCCGTCTGAACCGGCACGAATACGAGAACACCCTCCGCGACCTGCTCGCGCTGCCCTCCCTCGGGGTGAAGGATTTCCTCCCCGAGGACACGACCTCCCATGGCTTCAACAAAATCGGCGACGCCCTCGACGTTTCCCACGTCCAGGTCGCCCGCTACCTCGCCGCCGGCGAATTCGCTCTCCATCAGGCCCTCGCTCCGCAGGCAACGAAACCGGAAACGACAACGCGCCGCTTCCCGACCTGGGACGACCGATCCTTCTTCGGACGCATCCATCTCGAAGGCCCGCGCGAGCGCCGCACCTTCCCCATCGTCGGCCACGAACTCCAGCGGCAATACGTCGACGGGAAAGAGCGCCGTCCCGATCCGAATCGCGACCCCGTGCAACGCGAACGGGAAGCGATGGTCGTCCTCGTCAGCACTTATGAACCGACGGAGATCCGCTTCAGCAGTTTCGAGGCCCCGGTCGCCGGCTTCTACCGCATCCGTCTCTCCGGCTACAGCGTCTGGATGAGCGCCGATTTCTCGAAGATCACGCCCGGCCGCCGCCCCGAACCCATCGTCATCTCCTCCGACATCGAACCCAGCCTGCTCCGCAAACTCGGCGGTTTCGACGTCGGCCCCGAGCCGACCGTCGGCGAATTCGAAATCTGGCTTGAAGCCGGCGAAACCATCCGCCCCGACGCGGCCCGCCTCCACCGCTCGCGCCCGCCCGATCACAAGAATCCCCTCACCACCCCCGAAGGCATGCCCGGCGTCGCCTTCCAGTGGCTCGAAGTCGAAGGCCC
>JAHEDC010000175.1 GCA_024641425.1 Verrucomicrobiales bacterium
CCCCGGCGTCGAGGGCGGCTACACCACGTATTTCGGTAGCCGCGCCGTTCCGGCCCCCGATGTCGCCATCGACGCGCCCCACGGCACCCCCACCTTCATCTACGACGCCGCCATGGCCTATGCCGAGGACGGCACCGCCCTCATCGTCATCGGTGGCGAGGACTACGGCATGGGCAGCAGCCGCGACTGGGCCGCCAAGGGCACCCGCCTCCTCGGCGTGAAGGCCGTCGTCACCAAGAGCTTCGAGCGCATCCACCGCAGCAACCTCATCGGCATGGGCGTCCTCCCGCTCACCTTCAGGAACGCCGACGACTACGCCGCGGCCAGCGCCCACCACGACGCCACCTTCAGCATCACCGGCCTCAGCAATGCCCTCAAGCCCCGCGACGAAGCCACCCTCACCGTGAAGAAGGCCGACGGCACCACGGAGAGTTTCCCCGTCATCGTCCGCCTCGACACCCCTGTCGAGATCGACTACTACCGCGCCGGCGGCATCCTCCCCTACGTCCTCGCCCAGATCCTCGAAGGCTAGCGGAACGGCGTGACCCGCGCTATCTTTCCACCATGTCCGAACCGCAGAAAGACCGCTCGCACTGGGTCGTGAAGAAATTCACCTCCTTCGCCGAGGCCCGCGCCTATCGTGTCCGCGAGTGGCAGGAGGCGGGCTGCGAAGCCCGCATGACGGCGGCCTGGGACTTGGTCTACGAATACTGGGTCGGCATGAAAGGCAAGGACCCCGATGAACTCAGACTTCAAAGATCTGTTACGCGTCTTTGCCGAAGAGGAGTTTGAGTATTTGATTGTCGGGGCCTACGCCGTCATTCATCATTCCCAACCCCGCTACACCAAGTACCTCGACCTCTGGCTCTGGCCCACCGCCGGGAACGCCCGCCGGGTCGTCCGCGCCTTCCGGAAATTCGGCATCCTCCTCATCGAAGTCACCGAGGAAGACCTCGCCACCGAGGGACTCCAGTATTTGATTGGCTCCCCACCCAGCCAGTTCGACTTCCTCACCAGCTTGCCCGGTCTGCCCAATTTCGAGGACGCTTGGAATCACCGCGATTCAGGAATGATCGGAGACGTCCCGCTTCACTTCCTCGGCAAGTCCGATCTCATCACGGCGATAAAGCGCGCCGCCCGCCTCCAGGATCTCGCGGACATCGAGGAGATAACACGGGGCGACGTAGACGTGTGAATCCACCGACTCCACCCGATTCCCTCGAAGAATTCCTCGCCTCGAAACAGCGGCGGCACGGAGGGCAACAACACGGCGATTCATGCCGCCCTGATGGCGCAGCCCGGCAAACGGCATCTCATCACTTCCATCGTCGAGCACTCCTCGGTGCTCACCTACTGCCGTTATCTGGAGCAATACCATGGGTATCGGGTGACCATCTGCCGGTGGATCGCGACGGTCTGCTTGCTCCTTCCGCACTGGAGGAAGCGATCGCCGACGAGACCGCCCTTGTTTCCCCCATGCGCGCCAACAATGAAACCGGCGCCCTGTTTCCGACGCCTCCGCGAGAACCTCGCCGTCGGGGCCGAGGAAAACGGGTTGCCGATCCATCGGAAGGACGAGGATTTGAGTATCAGCATGCGGATCCAAGTCCCCGACGAGGAAAGGATGAAGACATGGGCGCCACCCAAAGCCGGGATGCGGTAAAGGGATCGGGCGGTCCGCGGCGGACTCTGCCTTCGAGGGTATGGGAGGAGTCCGCACTGCGACGACGCTTTCGGTCCGTTGCCCTCAAAATCGTTCGGCAGAATGTGCCTGTCCTTGCCTTTCCCAGAATTCATCCCGTCGCGACGCTGGCGCGAGAGCCTTTCGCCCCGGCCGCATGAAGGTCCGCCTCGATACGGCGGTCGAGGGCGATGACGGCTGCGCCGTCGGAGTCCACCCCTCCCTCTCCGCCGCGGCGGCGCAATCGCCGGAAAGGATGCTATTCGAGGGCCATGGGGACGGTCTTGGCCGACCGGGAGCATCGCCTGCTCGGGTATCTGTTCTGTGGCATCGTAACTCCGTCTGACCGGTGCATGGCGAGGCGCTCCGACGAGGCCAAGCCGAGACGAAGGCTTCCTTGAAAACCGGCGGAGGGTTCAGGCTACGCATCCCGGCGTACGGCGACACGGGCATGGGCAAAACCGAGAGTACGGAACCCTCCTTTTCCTCCCATCCGAACCATCACATGAGAAAGCCGACCGTCGCCTTCCGCCGCTTCGGCGACGGAGCCCGAGGAAATCAATTAATTGATTGAATCAATGTTTATTCAATGAATATCGATTTATTATGCAGCCGTTCTGGTGCGACTTTCCGCAATGACAGCGCCAATCACCCTAGACACGCCGGAATCCGCCTATGCGCTGGATTCCCTAAACTCCCCTTCCCTGAGGGGTTTCTGGAAGTTGTTCTTCGTCCAAATGCAGGGCGCGTTCAGCGACAACTTCTTCAAGTTCCTCGTCATCTTCTTCGCGGGCCGCGGAGTGAGCACCGAGGTTCGGGACGACCGCCTTTTCCTTATCCTCGCCATCTTCACCCTGCCCTTCATCTTCTTCTCGATGGTCTCCGGCTGCCTCGCGGACCGCTTCGCGAAGGGTCGGGTCATCACCTGGACGAAAATGCTGGAGATCGCTGTCATGCTGATCGGCACGCTCGCACTCGCCAGCCAGAGCTTTCCTTTCATGCTGGGGGTCGTCTTCCTCATGAGCGTGCAAAGCACGATTTTCAGTCCGGCGAAATACAGCTCGCTTCCGGAGCTGCTTCCGGAATCACGCCTGAGTTGGGGCAATGGCCTGATCGGCGCGGGCACCTTCGTCGCGATCATCGCCGGAGGCGTGCTCGGTGGTGTGGCTTCGGACAAGCTCGGGAACGCGGAAATCTGGAAAGCGGGCATTCTTCCGATCAGCCTGGCCATCGCGGGCACGGGGCTTAGCTTCGGCATTCCCAGGATTGCGGCCGCGAATCCGAACAAGGAATTCCGGATCCATTTCCTCGGCGAACTGGGGAACAACCTCAAGATCATCCGTCCGAGCCGAGTGCTGAGCCTCTCGATCATCGGCAGCATCTACTTCTGGCTCGTCGCCGCCCTCTTCGAGCCGACACTCGTTGTCTACGGCCAGGATCTGCTGCATCTCGGCGATGATGCGAATAGCCTGTTGCGGGCCTTTCTCGCGGTCGGTCTCGGCATCGGTTTCGCCCTCGCCGGATTCCTCTCCGGCCGAAAGATCGAGTACGGATTGGTGCCGCTCGGTGCTTTCGGACTCGCCATCACCTCCTTCCTTCTGGCTCTTCCCGGTCTCTCGTTCGGGCAGGTGTGCGGGATTCTGACCCTGCTCGGAATCTCCGGCGGGTTCTTTGTCGTCCCGGTCAACGCCCTCCTCCAGCATCTCCCGAAGCGGAAGGACAAGGGATCGGTCCTGGCCGCGAACGGTCTGCTGACCTCGCTCGCAGCCCTGCTCGCGTCCGTTCTCTTCCTCGTTCTCAAGCGCACCATCGGCGTGGAGGCGAACGTCATTCTGCTGCTCATCGGTACCGTGACCATCGCGGCGACAGTCTACGCGATGACTCTGGTGCCGGACTCGCTCGCGCGGCTCGTGCTGTGGGGACTCACCCACACCTTCTACCGCGTGCGGGTGCTCGGCCGGGAGCATCTTCCGGAAAAGGGGGGAGCCCTCCTTGTCTCGAACCATGTGTCGATGGCCGATGCCCTTTTCCTCATCGCCTCCACCGACCGTCCCATCCGCTTCCTCATGAGCCGCGACCACTACAACCGGTGGTGGCTGCGCCCGGTCGCGCGGATGTTGAAGGTGATCCCGATTGCCGCCGATCTCGGCCCCCATGAGATGCGGGCCGCGCTCGGGACGGCCCGCGAGGCCGTCTTGAACGGCGAGGTCGTCTGCATCTTCGCCGAGGGCGCGGTCAGCCGCACGGGCCAGACCCTTCCTTTCCGCAAGGGAATGCAGCGAATCATGAAGGGCGTCGAGGCTCCGGTCCTGCCCGTCCATCTTGACAATGCCTGGGGGAGCATCTTCAGTTTTCATGAAGGGAAATTCTACTGGAAGATGCCACGCCAAATCCCCTACCCGATCACGGTCAGCTTCGGCGATCCCATGGCCCCGGCTTCGACACCCCGGGCGGTCCGTTCCGAAGTCCTGGCCCTGGGGGAAAAGGCGTGGGAAACGCGGAGGGATCGCCTCCCCACGGTGGGAGCTGCCTTCGTCCGCACCGCCCGACGGGCCCGTCGACGCTTCGCCTTTGCCGATTCGAGCGGAGCGAGAATGCATTTCATGGAGGCCTTGACGCGGACACTCTTCCTCGTGCGGCGCCTGCGGAAGCCGTGGGCCGGGCCGCAGAATGTCGGCATCCTTCTTCCCCCTTCGGCGGGCGGAGCTCTCGTAAATCTCGCCGGAATGCTCATGGGCAAGGCGGTGGTGAACCTGAACTACACGCTCTCCGAGGAAGGCCTCCGCTCGTGCATCGCGCAATGCGGAATCACCTGCGTGGTGACCTCGAAGAAGGTGACGGCCAAGCTCGGTCTCGATCTGGGAGTACCGGCCATCCTCCTGGAAGAAATCGCCGCCGAGCCCCGGCTTTTTGAGAAAGTATCCGCCGCCACCATGGCCTGGCTCTGCCCCCGCCCGTTGCTTCTGCGTTGGGCCGCTGGCGGTCGTCCGCCAGAAAACGGGGACTTGGCCACCATCATTTTCAGCAGCGGCAGCACGGGAGAACCCAAGGGAGCGATGCTCAGCCATTTCAATGTCGTCTCGAACATGCTGCAGTTGAACCAGGCCTATCGCTTCAAGCGTGACGACCGGTTTCTCGGCGTCCTCCCGTTCTTCCACTCGCTTGGCTTCACCGCGACCCTCATCGGTCCGGCCATTGTCGGCGTCGGCGTCGCCTACCATCCGGTCCCGACCGATGCGCGAACCGTCGGAAAACTGGTCGCCGAACACCAATTGACCCTCCTTCTCGCCACGCCGACATTCCTTCAGCTCTACCTGCGAGGCTGCACGTCCGAGCAATTCCAAAGCCTCAACCTGGTCGTTGTCGGGGCCGAGAAACTGCCGGAGCGGGTCGCCGCCGCCTTTGCCGAAAAGTTCGGCATCCTGCCGCTCGAGGCTTACGGCTGCACCGAGTGCGCGCCCGGAGTCGCGGCGAACGTTCCCGACTTTCAAGACTCCTCCATGCGGCAGGCCGGACACCGTTCCGGAACCATCGGCCAGCCCCTCCCCGGAGTCACCGTGAAGATCGTGGACCCTGAAACCGGAGAACCCTGCGCCGCCGGACAACCCGGGCTGATGTGGGTGAAGGGCCCGAACGTCATGCAAGGCTACCTCGACAAACCAGAGCTGAGCGCGGAAGTTCTCGTCGACGGGTGGTACAATACCGGCGACATCACATCCCAGGACGAGGATGGTTTCCTTACGATCACGGACCGCCTCAGTCGCTTCAGCAAGATCGGCGGCGAGATGGTGCCCCACATCAAGGTCGAGGGCATGCTGCACGAAATCGCCGATCTCACCGAACAGAGTTTCGTCGTGACGGGACTGCCCGACGACAAGAAAGGCGAGCGCCTCGTGGTCCTCCATACGCTCGCGGCGGACGCTGTTGCCAAAGTACAGGAGAAGCTCGCCGCCTCCTCGATCCCGAACCTCTGGAAGCCTCGGGCCGATCAATTCTTCGAAGTCGGCGCCTTCCCGTATCTCGGAAGCGGAAAACTCGATCTCAAGGAGATCAAGCGGATCGCCGCCGCATGTGCCGGGTGATACCCGCGGCCTTCCTCTCCCTTTCACCGGGAAAAGACAGAGCCCCGCGGGGATGATCCGCAGGGCTCCGGAGTTCTTTTCCCGCAAAGGGAAATCGGTGGGTTGAGGGATTAGAAATGATACCGGTATTGCAATTGTGTCAGGCCGGGCTGTCCGGCCACGGGGTGTCCCTGAAACTGGTAACCATCGTCGGTCCAAAGCGCCCGGGCTTCACTCAATGCTTGCTCCGCATTCCCGCTCTGAACCACGTACCAATCAAACCACTCCGACCATCCCTCATCCTCGACCACTGGCCCTTCCTCGAGGACGCCGTCGTCATGATAGGTCAGACTTTCCGTGGCGGAATCGAAGGCGCAATACGCGAGCGCGGCCGTCTTGTCCCCGACTCCAAGGGGGGACATCTTGAACGTGCTGCCCGAGAGATCCGCTCCGTTCCGTCCTTCGATCAACTCGTCGAGGATGCCCTCCTTCGTGTTGGATGAGAACAAGGCCCCGACCGAGCGGGCACTGCTGTAAAGCGAGCAGAGGGTTTGCGCATTCCGCTTCGCTGCGTTTGTTTTGGCGGTCTCGTTCGTGTTCGACATCGCCCCGATCGCGATTCCGGCGAGGATGCCGATCACGGCGATGACGACAAGGACCTCAACGAGGCTAAAGCCTAGGTTATGGTTTTTATGATTTCTATTCGTTTTCATTATCTGGATTTATTATGGTTATTTTTATGACGGTCTCGACGCTATCGCGCGAGTGCTCCGCCAAAGAACCATGCAAATCCGGATTCCGAAGGTTACGAAAAATATGAAAAATTATTCTTTGCCGTGGTAGCCTACTTCACGATGCGGAAGCGGGAACGCTCCGCGGCGGACAATTCGCGACCCGCCACTTTCCGGGCCCGTTCCTTCAGCACGGCGATGTTCGTTTCCCAGAGGGTAACGACTCCGCTCTCACCGCCGGAGACCAGCGTGTCCGCGTCCAGCCATGCGAGGGACTCTGTCGCGCGGTCGCTGGCGATGGTGCGCAGCTGGCCGCGGTCGCGCCAGTTCCAGAGGTGAATGCGCCCGTCGCTTCCGCCCAGCCCGAGGAATCGACCGTCCGGGGAAAAGGCGAGACCGGAGAGCGAGTGGGACGACACTTCCGAGACCACGTGGCTCGCGGCGATGTCCTTTGCCTCAAGATCCCAGACCGACGCTCCGACTCCCGCTCCTCCGGCGGCAAGCCAGCGTCCATCCGGGCTGAAGTCGACGTTGGTCGACTCGAGAAACGGCGCGGGCAGTTCGGTCACCGGCACGGGCGGGCCGGGGCGGCTCACGTCATAGAGGAGGACCATGTTGCCCCTCTGACGGCTTCCTTCCTTCGGCTCGCTGTCCCATCCGTGACGGCACACCGCCATCCATCGCCCGTCGGCCGAAATCCGAACATCGGGCAGGAGATACTTGATGCTGTGCAGGACGTGAAACTGCCGGAGCGCTTCCGGATTCTCGGCATTCAGATCCCATTCGAAGAGAACGCCATCACCACAAGTGGCGTAGAGGGTGCCCCTGGGATGGATCGCCAGACGACGATCGAAATGGAGTCTGGTGTCGGTCATGTCAAGAATATGGAGCGGTTCAGGCAGCGCCTTCCCTTCCTGGATTGCCTTCTCGAGAGCCGGAAAATCCCAAACCTTCGCCATCCCGTCCCTCCCGGTGCTGGCCAGCCAGCGTCCATCGAGACTGAAGGCCACACCCGTCGCCCTTTCCGCGTGGCGTCCCAACTCATACTCTTGCCCCCCTCTCGACGAGATCAGCTTCACCTTTCCTTCAATACGACCGTCCCCCTTGATGCTTGGATTCCCACACGCGACCGCGGTCCAGCCACCGCCGGGCGCGATCGTGAGATCGTTGATGTAATCGCGGGTTCCCGGGAGGATTCGGGGTTCGGATCCGGCCCGGGAGGTCTTGAATTCCCACTGCCGGTAGCCGCAGTGCAGGCCAGTGGCGATGATCGATTCCTGGTCCGGAGAGAACGTGACGTTCATCATCGGAGTCGTCAGTCCCCGAAACTGAAGGGGGAGCGGGGCGTTGTCGAGCTCGGTCACCGGCCAAACGCTCACCATGCGGTCCTTGCCTCCCGCCGCGAGCCATTGTCCGTCCGGACTAAAGCAGAGGTTGATCGCGACCGCCCCGGCGAGACGGACGGAGTGGACAGGGCCCGGATCCACCAGCGAGGCCACGACGATTTCCTGTCCATTGGTGCCGACCGCGAGCAACGCGTCGTCATCGGTAAAACTGAGCGAGTAGACCGCATCATCACACTCGTGGAGAACCTTGCCCGACCGCGCGACCGCCTCCACACTGCCCGCCAGGAGGTCATAGGTCACGACCGTGGACTGTTCCCTCACAATCGCGAAACGGGTACTACGAGGACCGAAATGCGGGAAAGCCCAACTCACGTTTCCCTCGGGAAGCGCCTGCCATTCCCCACCGTCATCCAGCGCGTGGAGATCGGCGAGGTAGATCGGCCCGTCGTGATCACAAGGTGAGGCGAGCCCCCAGCGGCCATCGAGGGAGAACTGGTATTCCACCCCGGCCCCGCAACCGGGTGGAAGGGGATGGAATCGCGGTTTCATGAAAGCCCCGTCGCGACGAGGGTCCACGTTGTAGAGAGCGAGGAAGGCGTCCTCTTCGACGAGGTTTTCCCCTTCATTGACATAGATACCAGCAACGGAGAACCCACCGCCCTCCGCATCGCGTATCAGTTTCACACCCTGGAGGATCTTCCCCTCGCACGCCAGATCGCCGAGAACACGGCTGGGCGGCGGATTGTCAGGCACCCCCGCCTCCACGGGCTGGTCGGGCGCTCCCAGATCCCACAGCCGCAACTCATCGTCGAAGCCGATGGTGGCAAGGTGGCGCGAATCCGCCATCCAAAGCCACCCTCGAGCCCCAATGAACTCCGGCCAGAGGCGCCATCGGGCAAGGGGAAGCGAACGCTCCTGGTCACGAACGTCGAACATCGCCGCCACGACGCCCTCCCTGACGATATTGCTGAAATCGGCCATTACCATGCGCGAGCCATCCGGGCTCATTGCGACCGGGAGGATTGCCGCGAGTCCGCGGTCGATGTAACCGTCATTGCCTCCCCCGAACCCTGGACCGAGGGGAGAGACATCTCTGCCTCCTGCCTGCTGGAGCACCTCGTGAAGCGCTTCCACTGCTTCGGACAGGATCCCTCCCTCATTCCTCTCGGTGAGTTCCACCGACTCTACGGCAAGGAGAAGCGCCCGCGCCGGATCCTCGGCCAATTGAAGCCGGGCGTCCACCGCCAACTTCGTCGCCGTGGAGATGCGCAGCGCCGCTCCAAGCTGGTCGTTCTTCTCTGTCAGCGAAACCACCGCCTCCTCCGCGCGATGCCAAAGGACAATACTCGAAACTCCCCCCAGCGCCAACACGGCATACAATGCTGCCAGCGCCTTGCTCCGCCGCACCCATTTCTGGACCCGCTCCCATGAGGAGACCCGTCTCGCCAGAATCGGCTCCCCGCGCATCCATCGTTCGAGTTCGTCCGCAACCTCGCCCGCCGATGCTGGACGCCGAGCCGGATCCTTTTCCATACATCGTCGAGCCAGCGTGGCCAGATCCTCGTCCACCCGGACTCCGCGCGGCAGTGCCGGTTCGTCCTCCACGATCCGCTTCAACGTCTCCACCGTCGTCGATCCGTGAAAGGGCTTCACGCCGAAAAGCATCTCCCACAGCAGCACACCCAACGCCCAGACATCGCTGGCGGTCGACACTTGGCCCGTCTTTCCGACCGCGACTTCGGGCGACATGTAATCCGGAGTCCCGATATGATCGCTGCTCTGTGTGAGATCACTCTCCGCATGCGCCAGTTTCGCGAGTCCGAAATCGGTCAGCCACGGAACGCCGGACTTATCGAGGAGAATATTCCCTGGCTTCAGGTCCCGATGCAGCACTCCGCGCTGGTGGGCGTGATGCACCGCCCTCGCGATGCGCCCCAGCAGGCCCGCCAATTCCTTCCACGGGAGTGTGCCTCCCCTGGCCTTCAAGCGCTGGGCAAGGCTTTCCCCCTCGATCTGCTTCATGGTGAAGAACGGCTGCCCATCCAGATGGCCGATCTCGTAAATGGGAACAATATTGGGATGATCGAGCGCCGCCGCCGCCTCGGCCTCTAGGGTGAATCGCGCGATCTCCGCCTCGTTCGCGAACGTCGAACCACGAATCATCTTCAAAGCGACGGTTCGCTTGAGCTTTCGGTCTTCGGCAACGTAAACAACCCCCATGCCTCCCGCCGCAAGGCGGTTCTTCAGGGTGTAGCGTCCGAAGGCGACATCGTCCCCCTCAAGCGACTTCTTCTCCGCTCGCGGTGTCACATCCTCGTAATCGTCAAGATCACTGACCGAACCGCCGGAAAGCAATTGGCCAAGGGCGCAGGCCGGACAAGCCCCTGCGGCAAGTCGCGTGCCGCATTCCGGGCAACACGCAGTCTGGGAAAGATCGGTCGTCTTCATCAGGCACTCAAAGCTGAAACCAGGTGGCGCAATTCCTCTTCGGCGTCTTCGTTCGTGCGCACGGTGGCCCGGATTTCCTCCCGCAAGCGCGTCGCGAAGGCCGACCGCAAGTCGAAAACCCCCTTCTTCACGGCGCCTTCGCTGCTGCGAAGCCTGAGCGCCAGCTCCGCGTAGGGTCGCAGTTCCTCTCCGCCCGGCAAGGCCCCCTTCAGCAGATCGAACCACTCCTCCCGCTCCCGTCGCACGTAACACTCCCGGAGCGCGGCCACCGCTCTCCCTACCATGTCCATCGCCCATTGCCGATCAAAGGCCGCCTCAGCCGAGCTTCCATCCTCGATCTCGGCAATCTGTTCCATTTCCTCGATTCCCTCGAGTGTCACATGGACCACACTCCCTCCACGCTTCTGCGCCCTATCATGCACCCGTTGCCGACTTCGCCAGCGCTCCAGGGATTTGAGCAGATAGGAACGGAATTTCCCGCCCTCGCGCCCGACATGCGTCAGGAAGCCACTGCTGAAAACGAATTCGAAAAAGCCCTGCACCGAATCGGACGCGTCCTCATGGTTCTCTCCCCGTTTCCTCAGATAAAGATAGAGGGGGCGCCAGTAATTTACCGCCAACGCTCGCAAGCCCTGCACCGCCCGCGCTTCATTCCCGCCCCGCGCCATGGAAATCGCCGACCATTGGGTCAGTGGAAAGAGCCCTCGATTCGGGAGTGTTGAACCATCGATGCGGGAGGCCTGTGTCGTCGATGCCGTGGATAAGGGTGCCGCGCTCATGATTTGAGTATATTTATTATTAATATTATAAATAATATAAATATACTATCTATCATAAACTTGGCAAAGACTGATTCCTTGAGAGCGTAAGAATTCCATCCTTGCTCGGCAAAGGGCGGAAGCGGGAAGTCCGTGAGCCCGTGAGCCGAGGGAACGGCACCACTCTGCTCACCGGAGGGAAAGCGGGCACGTTGCAACCGCGGGCCTGGACCGAGACCTAGATGGTCTTCGGGCCAATCTCGAGACCAGCAAGCCACGGAGCCGAAATTTCGGGCGGCATGCCTCCAAAGGGCTGA
>JAHEDC010000654.1 GCA_024641425.1 Verrucomicrobiales bacterium
GATGAAATGGTAGCGGGGAAGGTTGATCCGTCCCGCGGCGAGGCGTTCCCAGAGGATGCGCAATTTGAAATACCAGTCGGTCTGACGCCCGGCGGCGAGGCTGTTGCGGTAGCGCTGGTAGAGTCCGTGGACGCGACGGCGCATGGCCGCATCGAGAGCGACGCCGCGGCCGACGCGGTCGAGCGCGAGATAGGCGTCGAGGGAATCGTCGATCTGGTCGGCGAGGTAGGCGACTTCCTCGACGAAGAATGATCGGGGCAATCCGGAATCGGGAAAGACCTCGGCGGCGAGGGCGGCGATGCGGGTGATGCGTTCCTGATCGGGAATGACGTCGCGAGTGTCGCGGTCGAGCGAGGCGGCCCATTTGTGGAAGTGGGTGAACTCGGAGCGGAAGCGGGGCGCGGCGGGGAGGGCGGTGCCGAGGTGCTCGAAGCGCCAGCGGAGTTCGGCGATGAGGGGCTTGTTGTGGGTCGTGAAGAGGAAGCGTTTGCCGTTGGCGAGTCCGGCGAGGATGCGCGCGCGGTAGAGGAGCGCGAGCGACTTTCCGCTGCCGGCGACGCCGGTGATAAGGCGCGAGCGCCCGGAAGCGGCGACGCCGGCGGCTTCGTCGACCACGAGATCGTTCTTCACCCACGACTCCTGGAGGAAGTCGAGGAGATAGGGCGTCAGTTGGGCGGCGCGTCCGTCATCGCGGGGAGCGAGGCGCGGGAGAAAGGAGGCGGGAACCTCGTTCTCCGGGGAGAAGCGGGCACGGAGGGTGTTCAGATCGTGGGCGGAAAGGGGCGTGGAGGGTGTCTCGGCGAGGGCTTTCGGGAAGTCGTCGTTTCCGAGGATGCGGAGGGAAGCGGGGGCGTCGAGGCGACGGGCGATCTCGCGGGCTCGTTTGTTGGCGAGGGAGGGGAAGACGAGAACGCGGGTGGGGGAGGAATCGGCGGCGAAATGAGAAAGTGTTAGGACGGTGGCGCGGAGGGCTGTGATTTTTTCCGCGAGCCGGGGATCGGGGGCGAAGAGGCCGGGCTGGAGGAAGTCGTCGGCTTCCGTCTCGCGGAGATCGGCGGCGCTGAGGAGGAAGGCGCGGTGGTCGGCGTCGACGAGGAGGAAATCGGGGGCGTTGGGAAGGGTGCCGTCGGGGGAGAATGAAAGCCAGGCGCGGGTGTCGTCCCAAGGGAGGCGGCGGAGGAAACCGTGGAGGCGTTTCAGCGCGGCGGTGGCGGGTCGGAAGCGAGCCGCGTTCTCTGGAAGGATCGGGATCAAGGCTCCGGTTCCTCCGTGAGTCGGACGGCGTTCTGGAGGAGGGTGCGGACGAGGGCGACGGATTCGAGGAGGTCGGTGTCGAGGGGGGAGAAATCGAGAAGGGCGGGGCTGGCGACGAGGATGAGTTTCGAGCGGGCGCGGGTGGCGGCGACATTCCAGCGTTCCTCCTGGAAGTAGAAGTCGCCGACGCTGGTGAGGAAGTCGTGATCGGAGGTGGTGAAGGAGAGAAGAACGATCTCGCGCTCCTGTCCCTGGAAGCGTTCGACGGTATCGACGACGAGGTCGCGGATGTTCGCGTCCTTGAGGCGGGAGCTGTTGCGGAGCAGCTTGCGGAGGCGCTGGGCCTGTCGGCGGTAGGGGGTGACGATGCCGATGTCCGCCGGGGCGATCCCGGAGAGCACGGCGTCCTCGACGATGCCGCAGATGGCATCGGCTTCCTGCACGGAAACGGTGCGTGCGCCCTCGTGCGGGACTTCCCAGAAGATGGCGCTGGCGGGATCGGCGAGGGCGGGGTGTTCGGGCGGACGATTGGGATAGACCGTGCGGCGGGCGGCGACGGATGCGTGCGGTTGAAGGTCGCCGGAGTAGAAGCTCTCGCTCGGCCAATGCGCGAGGTCGGCATTGAGGCGGTAGGTTGTTTTCAAGGTCGTGACCTCGCTGTGGCGGACGAGGCTGCCGAAGACCGACCAGGTGGGCGTGTCGCGCTTCGGGATCGATTGGAGCACCGGCGGGAGCTGCTTGTGATCGCCAAAGAAGAGGAATTTTCTTCCCTTCAGGAGCGCGAGGATGGCGAGGGGGATGGTCATCTGGCTGGCCTCGTCGATGACGACGGTATCGAAGTTGGCGTCGGCGAGTCGGGAGGAAGCGGCGGCGAAGGGAGTGGCCCCTACTAACAGGCCGCCAAAAACATTGCGGAGCGGCGATCGGTTCCAGCGCTCGAATTGCGGCACCGGAGCGAGGGCCGGATCATGGATGAAGACGCCGATCTTGGCGATGCGCTCGGGGTCGCGGATGGCGGAGTGGCAGGCGACGAGGGCGTGGTGAATGGCGCGGTGGGTGAAGGCGGAGAGGAGGACGCGCTCACCGCGCTCGACGAGGGTGGCGACGGTGCGGGCGAGGACGTAGGTCTTGCCGGTGCCGGGAGGGCCCTGGATGAGGTGGCTGTGGGTGGCGCTGGTCGCCATGGTGAGGGCGTCGGCCTGCGAATCATTGAGCCCGGCCTCGGCGGCGTAGGATTCGGAATCCTCAAGGACGGAGAGGCCGAAGTCCATTTCGTCCTGCGCCGCTCCGGCGAAAAGCGCGAGGATGCGGTCGCGGCCGTCGGCGCTGGCCATGGCGCGTTCGAGGCCCTCGAGGAGCATTTTCTCCGAATCGAAGAAGCCCTCGTCGAGCACCCAGCCGGCGGGATCGGTGGCGAGGTTGGCGGCGAAGCGGGCGTGCGCGTCGGCGGCGCGGAGTTCGATGCCTTCCTCGGATTCGCGGGTGAGGATGACATCGATCCCAGCCTCGTAGTCGCCGCGATGAAGTTTCAGGCGGTCGCCTTCCCGGAAACGCGAGGTATTGCCCAGCCCGGCTTCTCCGGCGCGGAAGCGGTAGGATTTCCGTTCGTGTTCGGCCTCGCCCGAGCAACGGAGTTCGGCGAGGCAGCGTTCCTCCTCGATCCGGTCTTCGATGGGCTTGCGGAGGTGCTTCAGGTGCTGGTCGCGCTGGACGCGGGATTCGGTGGCGACGAATTCCGTGAGGACATGGTGGAGGTCGGTGAGGGTGCTGATGGTGGGGCGG
>JAHEDC010000655.1 GCA_024641425.1 Verrucomicrobiales bacterium
GCCTGCTTCCCATGCTGTTTACTTCGAATTGGACCCCGGAACGACTCCACTTTCTCTGGTGGGGACTCGCCGGCCTCTTCTTTCTGGGTCTGCTGGGAACCGGACTGCACTTCCTCATCACTTACTGGACGTCCCAGATTTCCCAGGGTTTCAGCCTTCGGGTCCGTCTCGCCATTTTCAAGAAAATCGGCAGCATCCCCACCGGATCGATGAATTCGCAGTCGATCGGCACCCTCGCCCACCGGAGTACCGGCGACGTGATGAATATCCAGGAAATGCTCACCCCGCGCCTTCCCGAAGCCCTCAACAACGCGGCGCAACTTCTCTTCATGGCGGTGGCGCTCTTCATTCTCGGCCCGATCTATGCCATCGTTGCCCTGGTGGTCTCGCCTTTCATCCTCCTGCTCGTCAACAAGGTGAATCGCCGGGTGCAACACCTCGCCGGCCAGGCCCAACGGCAAAGCGAAGGCATCATGACGCATTTCATCGAGGGCGTCGCCGGCTACCGCGACCTCGTCGCGGCCGGTCGCTTCGGCGATACCGCGAAGGCCTTTGAGAAACGCCTCGACGAACTGCGACGCAACTCGATAAAGACCTCGGTCGCCAGCTTTGCGGCTGGCATTTTCCCCTATCTGGGCTTCACGATCCTTCTTTTCATCTATTACTTCATTAAGACCACCGATCAGAGCGCCGTCGGTAACATGGAGTATATCGGGAAGGTTCTCTCCTTCGCCGGCCTGCTTTCGATGATCCAAGGCCCCGCCATGCGTCTCGTCAACTTCCTCACCGAGGCCGCGCTTTCGGCACCCAGTTTCCATGAGGTGCAAAAGCTTCTCGAGACTCCCGATGTAGCCGATATTGCTTCCGGAAAGAAGCTCAACGGCCGCAGCGTCAAACTGAATGAGGTGACTTTCGGCTACGATCCCAGCTCTCCTCCCATCCTCGACAAAGTCTCCTTCGAGATCGAGGACGGCAGTTTCACCGCCATCGTCGGTCAGACCGGCAGCGGAAAGACAACCCTCTTCTACCTCCTCCTCCGTCTTCTCGAACCGACCTCGGGAAGAATCGAGATCGGCGGCGTCCCTCTCCACGACACCTCCCTTGCCGAATTGCGTGACTTCGTTGGCTTCATTCCGCAATCGCCCTTCATCTTCGATGCCACCATCCGCGAAAACCTCTGCATGGGCGTCCCGGGAGAAAACTTCGACGAGGCCCAGATCGCCCGTGCCATCGAACTCGCCCAACTGGAACCCCTCGTGAAAAAGCGCACCCGCAGCGGCGGCGTCGAAGCCCCGGTCGGCCCCGGCGGCTCCACCCTCTCCGGCGGCGAGCGCCAGCGCATCGCCCTTGGGCGCATCTTCCTCCGCGAGCCGGAAATCATCGTCTGCGACGAATATACCGCCAACATCGATAACGCCACCGCCCGCCTCATCCAGACCGCCCTCGCGCGGGTCTTCGCCGGGAAGACCCGCGTCGTCATCACCCACCAACTCTACACCGTCCGCGACGCCGACAAGATCATCATTCTCGACCGCGGAAAGGTTGTCGCCAGCGGCACCCACGACGAACTCCTCGCCCAAGGCGGCCTCTACAAGGACATGTGGGAAGTCCAGCGACTCGGGTAAGTTCGCCGTTAGAATGATGAAGTCAGAAATGCTGCCCCTTAAAACTCCCCTCTCATCTTCCTGCCAATCCCCATGGATTCCCCGCCTGAAAGCTCAAAACTGAAAACGGAAAACTCCTTGGCCCGCCAAGGGGCCTGGGGCGTTGGCTTCTCCTATCGCTTCTGTGTGCACCAGGAGGTCATGCGCAGCGCCGGCATGTTCGATTTCATCGAGATCCCAACCGATGATTACGCCATCGCGTCCCGCCGCGCGAATTCCGATCCCGACGAGTCGATGGTGCAAGCCGCCACCGCCAGGTTTCCCTCGGTCGCCCATGGCACGCTCCTTTCCATCGGCACCGCCGCCCCGCCGGACCCCGTCCATCTTGAGGAAGTCGCCGACTTCGTCGCCCGTACTCCCATTTCCGAGTATTCCGAGCACCTTTCCTTCACCCGGGGGGGGGAAGAGACCATCCCCGGCTTCATCTCCATTCCCTTCACCGATCTCGGCGTTGCCGCCGCCGCTGAAAACATCCGCCACATTTCCAACCGTATTGGGTTGCCCCTCATCGTCGAGAACGTCTCCTACCACTTCCCCATTCCAGGCGCGACGATGAACGAGACCGAGTTTCTCCGCAACGTCTGCGATGCCGCCGATTGTGGCCTCCTCATCGACATCACGAATATCCAGATCAACGCCATCAACAACGGCTACGATCCGCACCAGTTCATCCGCGATCTCCCGGGGGACCGCGTCATGCACGCCCACTTTTGCGGTGTCACCGAGGACCACGACGGGTATCTGTTCGACACCCATCGCGAACCGACGACAAAGGAAATCTGGCAACTCCTCGAGGAAACACTCAACCACACCGACCTTCGCACCGTCATCCTTGAGCGGGACGAGAAATTCTCCCCCTTCAAGGAGATCCTCGACGAGATGTGGCGAGCAAAGGAAATCTTCCTCAAATACCGCCCTGCCAAAGCCCCCACAACCTTCTCCCCACCCCGCTACGCGCCCAATCCGGACGCCAGGCCCGCGAACACCCACTCCGCGGACCTAGCCCTTTTCCAGAATGTCCTCGTCTCCGTTCTCCTCGACGAGCAACTCGGAAAGGCCGTCGCCAAGGAAGGCGAAACCGCCCTCAGACACACCGGCCTCGGAGCCGACGAACGCCGAATCATCGCGGAAATTCCCGAGCCCCGCCGCGAACTCCTCGGACGCCACGCCCGCCACGTGAAGGCCCAGAAAGCCAATCGCCTCGCCACACGCCATTGAGACCCGGGCCTTTTCCTCGCTTGCCGGCCGTCATCCCTCCGCTATACTGGGCGCCTCCCGAAAGGCGCACTTCCGCCGATACTCCTGACGGGCCCATAGCTCAGCGGTTAGAGCAGGGGACTCATAATCCCTTGGTCGCTGGTTCG
>JAHEDC010000176.1 GCA_024641425.1 Verrucomicrobiales bacterium
CTCGGAGAAGGTCATGTAGAAGCGGATGCGCTTCACGCCGGGGATATGGCGGGCGAGGGATTCGAGTTCCTCGTGATACATGAGATAGGCCTTCTTGGGGCCGATACCTTCGTTGAAGTCGTAGGTGATGAATTCGGAGAGCGGATCGGTTTCGACCCACTGCCCGTTCTCGTAGTATTTCCCGCGGGCGGTGACCTCGCGGATGTTGATCTCGGGATTGAAGTTGGTGGCGAAGGCCTTGCCGTGGTCGCCGGCGTTGCAGTCGATGATGTCGATGGTGTCGATCTGGTCGAAGTGGTGCTTCAGGGCGTGGGCGGTGAAGATGCTGGTCACGCCGGGGTCGAAGCCGCAGCCGAGGAGGGCCATGAGGCCGGCTTCCTTGAAGCGTTCGTGGTAATCCCACTGCCACTGGTAGCAGAATTTGGCCTCGTCCGGGGGCTCGTAGTTGGCGGTGTCAAGGTAGTGGGTGCCGGTCTCGAGGCAGGCGTCCATGATGTGGAGATCCTGGTAGGGCAGGGCGACGTTGATGACGAGCTTGGGCTGGAACTCGCGGATGAGTTTGACGAGTTCCGGGACGTTGTCGGCGTCGATCTGGGCCGTCGCGATCGGGTTGTCGCAGAGGGCGGCGATGGCGTCGCATTTGCCTTTGGTCCGGCTGGCGAGGCAGATTTCGGAAAAGACTTCGGGGAGGCGCGCGCATTTCTGGGCGACGACGCTGCCGACGCCGCCGGCGCCAATGATAAGGGTCTTGCTCATGGGGAAAGATGGAAAAAGTGGGAAAGCAGAGAGGTGGACAAGAGATTACGAGCCGAGGTAGGTGTAGCTTTTAAGGGATTCGTCGTATTCACGGAGCATGAGGTCCCGGTCCTTGGGGGAAATGCGGTTGATGGAGATGGCTTCCTCCGTCCAGCGCTTGAGGTTGCCGCGGAGTTCGTCGGTCTTGTATTCGAGGAAGGTTAGGACCTCGGTGGCGGTGTCGCCGGGGACGATGCGGGTGAACTCGAGCTGGCCTCCCTTGTTCTCGACGCTGACGACGTGGGTGGTTCCGAAGAGGTTGTGCATGTCGCCGAGGGTTTCCTGGTAGGCCCCGACGAGGAAGGCGCCGAGGAGGTAGTCGTCCTTGTCGTTGACCTTGTGGACGGGAAGGTAGTCGGTGTCTTCCTCGGGATGGACGTAGGTCTTGATCTTGCCGTCGCTGTCGCAGGTGAGGTCGGCGATGATGGCCTTGTGGGTGGGCTCCTCGTTGAGGCGGTGGAGGGGCATGACGGGAAAGAACTGCTCGAGAGCCCAGTGGTCGGGGAGGGACTGGAAGACGGAGAAGTTCCCGTAGTAGAAGTCGCGCGGGGTGGTGGACTCGGGCTTGGCGGCGACGACGGCGAAGCGGTTGATGCGGTCGGCGATGGCGCAGTCGCGCAGGGTGGCCTTGCCCTTGGTGAAGTTCCGGATGACGTCCTGATAGAGCGAGGCGACGCGTTTGTAGATGTTGCCGGTCTCGTCGGGGGCGGCTTCCTTGATCGAGGCGACCTCGTCGAGCATCTTGTTCGCGATGGGGGTCGTGCCTTTGGGGAGCTTGGCGGGGAGTTCGCCGCCGTCGAAGGGGCTGACGTCGAGGATATCGAAGACGAGGACGCTGTAGTAGGCCGCGACGCCGCGGCCGGACTCGCTGACGAGAAGCGGGTGGGGAATGGAGGATTCGTTGAAGATCTCGCGGATGGTGCCGACGATGGTTTCGCAGTATTCGGGGACGGAGTAGTTCTTGCTGTTCGGGCCTGCGGCGTCGGAGCCGTCGTAGTCGACGGCGAGTCCGCCGCCGAGGTTGAGGTAGCCCATTTCCGCGCCCTCCTGGATGAGGTTGACGTAGACGCGTGCGGCCTCGGCGGAGGCTTTTCTAATACCCGCGATGTCGCAAAGCTGGGAGCCCTGGTGGTAGTGCAGCATTTTCAGGCAGTGCAGCATCTCCTTTTCACGGAGGGCGTCCACCACGTCGATGACCTGGGAGAAGTTGAGGCCGAAGAGGCCCTTTTCGCCGCTGGTGCCGCCCCAGCGGCCGGTTCCCTCCATGGAAAGGCGGTAACGGATGCCGATCTGGGGCTCGACCTTGAGGCGGCTGGCCTGCTTGACGATCTCGTCGAGTTCATGCGGCATCTCGATGACGAGGATGACATTGAGGCCCATCTTGAGGGCGAGGAGGGCGAGGTTGATGTAGCTGCTGTCCTTGTAGCCGTTGCAGATGATGAAGGCATCGGGATCGTGGAGGTAACCGAGGGCGGCGACGAGTTCGGTCTTGGTCCCGACCTCGAGGCCGTAGTTGAAGCGGCGCCCGTAGCTGGTGATCTCCTTCACGACCTCGGCCCGCTGGTTGACCTTGATCGGATAGACGCCGCGGTAGCTGCCCTCGTAGTTGGCGGCCTGGATGGCATCGTGGAAGCTTTTGTGGAGGGTTTCGATCCGGGAGTGGAGGAGGTGCGGAAAGCGGAGGAGGACCGGGAGGCCGATTTTCTGCTCGCGCAGCTTCGCCACGATGGACGGCAGACTGAAAGACTCAGGCTCGCCGTCCGACATCTGGCTTTCGCAAAGGCCGACCGTGACCTCACCCTTCTGGCAGATCTCGAAATAGCCCTCACCCCAGTTATCGATGCGGTAGAGAGTCGTGGAATCAGCGATGGTCCATTTGGAACGCGGGGAGTCGGATGCGGGCATATTCGTGATGGAAGGACTGTCAAAGGGGCGCAGTTTTGCAGGAACTGGATTCCTGTGCAACCCACAATATGGGAAGCGGCGGATGTTCGGGGGCGGCACGATCAGACCGTCGGATCGGATAGAGGTTCGAGCCCTCGGGTCGTCGGCGAATCCGCTTCGGAATCCAGCAGCGCGATGTCTTTCCACGCGCCGGATCGCCAGCGATGGCGAAAGGCGAGTCCCTGGCTGAAAACGAAGAGTCCATCCACGATCCAGACCCCGATCGAGCCCAGGCCGGGGAAGAAGTTCACCACGATGAGACCGCCGCCGATGAAGACGCCGCCGCAAAGGATGCCATTCGCCATCATGGGCCAGAAGGTATCACCGGCGGCCCTCAGCGCGGAGCCATAGATGATGCTCATGGTGTCCAGCACCTGGAAGGCGGCGACAATGACGAGAGAGATTCCCGCCACGCGGATGACTTCGGGATTCGAGGAGAAGAGCCCGCCGAGCTGGCTTCGGAGGAGGATGAAGCCCATGGCAACAATTGAAATGTAGGTGGCGACGAGGCGGTAGGCCACCCGTACTTGGAAGGTCGCCAGAAAGTAGCGTTGCGCGCCGATGGATCTTCCCACCATCGCGGTAAGCCCCGAGGCGACGCCTTCGGGGGGGATGTGCGAGATCATGGCGCATCGGATCACGATGGTGGCCGCTGCCAGATGGACGTCCCCGAAGAGGCCGATCAGCCAAATGAGAACGACCCCGGTGGCCAGCACTTCCAGCGAACTCTGAAGTCCGTAGGGCGTTCCGACACGGAGAAGTTGGAGCACCTTCCGGGGCCTGAAGCGGAGCAGCCCCGAAGAATCAATTCCGGCTCTCGCGATGTCCGTAAACGTCATGACGGCCATAAAGAGAAACTGGGTGACGGCCGCCGCGACCGTCCCCCAGGCCGCTCCATTGAAGCCGAGAGCGGGGAACCCCAGCTTACCGAAGATGAAGGCGTAATCGAAAAAGACGTTGGACAGCGTCGCGACGATGGTGCCGATCATGGCCATCTGCGGCCGATGGACTCCGATGAAGTAGCCGCCCAATGCCATCGCGGCCATTTGGAAGCCCACGCTGCCAAGCGAGATGCTGAAGTAGCTCACCTCAAGCTCGAAAACCCCGATGCTGTGGCCGAAGATTCCAAAAGCATAGGGAGCTGTGGGCACCAGTAGCAACGAAAACACGCCCAGAAGCACTGAGATCCACACTCCGGCGACGGCGTAGCGGGGGCAATCCACGTCGCGGCCGCTCCCGAGGGACTGGGATACGAAGGAACTGACGGTCGTAACGAGACCGATCCCGAAGGAAATCGGAAGGAGCGTCATGAGATAGCCCGGGCTGATGGCGGCGAGGGCCGTGTCCCCCAATTCGGCCACGAAAAGTGCGTCGGTGACCTGCATGAAGACGCCGACGCACTGGGTGACGATCAAGGGCCAGCCGAGCCGGAGAAGTTGGCGGGCAATTCCGGCGGTCAGCACATGACTGCGGAAATTCCGGGGGGCGTTCTCTGAAGAGGTGGAGCGTCTGAGGGGCTTTGGATCTTTGCTCAAACCGCGAGCGGGAAAGGAGGCGAGTGGAGGAGGGAACCCGAATCTCGGGATTGTTGGGCGGGGAGGGGATCGGGCAAGCGACCTCCGGGCCAACCGGTAGGAGAGTTCAGAGGATTCCGGGAGTGAAGGAAATGTTTCTCGTGGGGGATCGGGAAGGCATTCTCGATCGGCATACTATCACGGAATCCTGAATACAGCAATCCGCGCAGAAAGGGATTGAAATATGGTATTTACAAAAAATATAAAAAGTGTATATTATTTGCATTCGTGTAATTCACTGAAGTTTGTTGATATGAAAAATATAGAAATAATTGCAATTTTATTCCTTGTTCTGGGGCAAGGTTGCACGCGAACCGTTGATCAAGCGGAGACGAAGAACGAGACGCCCCCGGCGGGCAAGACCGAGCGGGTTGTCCGCGTTTTCTCGTGGGAGGAGTATTTTGCCCCTGAGGTTCTCGAAGCCTTTGAGAAAGACACGGGAATCCGGGTAGACTACGAGGGTTTCAGTACGACGGACGAGATGATTGCGCAATTGGAGTCCGAACCCGAGAAGTTCGACGTGATTGTGGCGGATGATTCGTTGATTGCGATGTTGAAGGAATTGCGGGTGTTGCTCCGGATCGATCACACGAAATTGAAGAATCTGGGAAACCTGAATGAGAAATACCTGAATTTGGAATTTGATCCCGGCAACGGATACTCCCTGCCTTATCTTTGGGGAACGACGGGGATTGGCTACCGGAGCGACTTGCTTCCTGATCCTGGCACGAGCTGGAACCTTCTCTGGGAGGATCGGTTGAAGGGAAAGGTCATGATGTACGAGGAACGGCACGAGGCCTTCGGCGCCGCGTTGCTCAGAAGGAAGGCCGACCTGAATTCCGACTTGCCGGAGGACCTCGACCAGGCCGCGACCGATCTCCTCGATCAGGTGACTCGGTTGGATGCCCACTATGGTGACGATGCGGATGTGAGGGAAGGGCTTGGCGACGGTTCGATCTGGGCTGCAATGTGTTATAGCGGGGATGCCTATCTGGCGGCCGAGGAGAAGAACGAGAATATCGCCTATTTTATTCCCGAAGAAGGAGCCCCCCTCTGGTTGGATTCGTTTGTGATCTCGCGCGACACGCCGCATGAAGCCGAGGCATTGGCGTTCCTGGATTACATGATGCTGCCCGAGGCGGCGGCAGGCAATGCCAATTACCTGTGGTATTCGACCCCGAACAAGGCGGCCGTGGCGTTGCTGAATGAAGAACTCCGTGAGGACGAGAACATCGTTGTTCCCGATGAGGTTCTCGCCAAGTGCTCCTATCACTTGATCTTGAGCGCGGATCGGCAGAAACGCATTAATATCGCGATGCGGGATGTTCTTCGGATCGTCCGCGATCGCGAGCCGGCGGAATCCGGAGGTGAGGATGAGTCCACGGCGAAAGGTGACGATGCGCTTGCGGACCTCAAGGACGGAAGCGGCGGGAAGGACGAATGACGCTCCATCCCTCCTGTGGAACGATGCGCGTGTTTCCAGGGTTGATTTCTGGCGCCGTTCGCCGCGTTTCCAATCTGTTTTTTCCCCAATGACAAGACGCTCGCTGGATTCCATCACTAATCGGCTCATGCTGCTGCTGTTCGTGGCGGTCGTGATCCCCTTGTGCGGAGTCGTCATGTTCAGCCAGCATTTCCATGTCCAATCGATCAGGAAATCCGCTTATTCAAAGGCTGATGAGATTGCCAAGGAGGTTGAAAGGCAAATCGGAATCGCGATGCAGTACGCGGAGAAGGACCTGCTCTCGCTGAGTACAAATCCCTATTTATTGGACGTGGCGAAGACGCCGGAGGAGCGGCGGAGTGAGATGGACCGTCAGGTGGAGACCTACAAGCTCTTCACCGACATCACGTTGTTCGACGAGAACGGCGATATCATCGATTCCACGTCTTTCGAGCAGCCGCTTCTATTCGAGCGCTACGAGTGGTTTAGCAGAGCCCAGGCCGGGCAATCGATCATTTCGCGTCCGAAGATGGTTCCGGGCCAGAAGGGGCTGCAACTTGCCGTCTACCACCCGGTAGACGTTGCGATCTCGAAGCGGCCATGGGTGATCAAGGCGCGGGTGCCCTTCACGCGGGTGACGGATCTCCTGAACGGGATTACGATCGGCCGCGGCGGGAGTGTCGTCCTTCTTGATTCCCAGGGAAATATCCTCGCCGGAAGGAAAGAGGATCTGATTTACCAGAAGTTCGACAGGCGTTACGATCAAGCGTACTGGGCGTCCCATTCCGAGGCGGTCTACGATGATGGGCATCAGGAATATGTGAGTGTCGCGCGGGTCATGCGAAGCTCAAGCACGAAGGTCGATGACGATTGGACCCTGATTTGCCTTCAGCCGATGGACGAGCTAAACCATGAAATTCGCAGTGCGCGGACCTATCAATCGGTCGCTGGGATGGTGGCTTTGCTGTTGTCGGTCACTCTGGGAGTGGTGTTTTCCCGCAGATTGGGGAATCCCGTGATCGAATTATCGGCTGCCGCCGAGGAGGTGGTGCGCGGAGACCTGAACGTGAAGATTCATGAAAAGGGACCTGTCGAGATGAAGCGGATGGCGTCCTCGTTCAACAAGATGATCGAGGAGGTTCGGGACCACCGGTTCCGGTTGGAGATGCTCGTTGATTCGCGCACGAAGAAGCTGCGCCGATCCCAGCAGGAACTGGAGGATCTTTCGGCTCAGCTTCAGGCGACCTATGAGTCGACGCCGGAGGCGATTCTAGTGGTGCGCCGGGGGGGATCCGTCCTGACAGCCAACCGGCAGATGAAGGTCTTCTTCAATCTCGAAGGGGATCTGGCTCACTTGCCGGCCTCGCGCTTCGAGTCCCGGCTGATCGAATCCTTCCGGGACGCCGAGGAGGTGCGGGAGCGTTGGGAGGTTCTGGCGGCGAATCCCGACGCGGAATTCGAAGCGGAATGGGTTTTGGAGAAGCCGGTTCATCGAGTGGTTTCGGTGTATTCGGCCCCGGTGCGCAACCGCCAGGGCGTGATTTTCGCGCGCTTGTGGATGTTCCGGGATGTGACCGAGAGAAAGCAACTGGAGCTCGGACTGCAGCAGGCGCAAAAGATGGAGGCCATCGGGCGCCTTGCCGGAGGCGTGGCCCATGATTTCAACAATCTGCTGACCGGCATTCTCGGGAACCTGAATCTCGCGGAGATGGAGGGCGTGAATGGAAGCGAGGCGGGGGAGTGCCTGCTGTCGGCAAAGATCGCGGGACAGCGGGCGGCGGAACTTGTCAAGCAGCTCCTTGGTTTCTCGCGACAGACGCGTCTCGAACTCCAGCAGCGGGATGCGAACGGAGTGCTGAAGGAAGTCTATGGAATCCTCCGGCATACCCTCGATCCGCGGGTTCGTCTTGAGCAGAATCTCGGGGAGCGGCTCTGGGGCGCGAAGATCGATGTGACGCAGATCTCGCAGGTGGTGATGAACATGTGCGTGAATGCAAAGGACGCCATGCCCGACGGGGGGACAATCCGCCTGGAATCGCGTAACATGGCGGTTTCCGAGGAGCAGGTGTCGGCCCACGTTGGCGCGAGGGCAGGTGATTACATCGTGCTCAGTGTCGAGGACGATGGGGAGGGCATGCCTCCCGAGATCCTCGAAAAGATCTTCGAGCCCTTCTTCACCACGAAGGAACAGGGCAAGGGAACGGGTCTCGGACTGGCCACTTCCTACGGCATTGTGCAACAGCACAAGGGATGGATCACGTGCGATTCGGTGGTAGGGCGAGGGACGCGCTTTGACATCTACATTCCCCGGGATGAAAGTGGCAGAAGAGTGGAGGAAGAAGCCTGTGCACCGCAGAAGGAGACAAGCGGAGGGGATGAGACCATTCTCCTGATTGATGATGAGGTGGTCGTGCGCGGGGTCGCCGCCGGTGTGCTGAAGCACCACGGCTACAAGATACTCACCGCTTCCGACGGGATCGAGGGACTCGAGGTCATCGAGGCGAACCCCGGCAAGATCGATCTGGTATTGCTTGACCTTACGATGCCCCGCCTTTCGGGACGGGACACTTTCCGAAGGATACGGGATGAGTTCGGGGACTTGCCGGTGGTCGTTTGCAGTGGCTATCTGGTCGATCTCGACGAATTCGCCCTGGAGGCGGGTGCCAGACCGAACGGGTTTGTCCAGAAACCGTATTCGGTGAACGATCTTGCGATGTGCATTCGAGACGTCCTTGACGCCCGGGTGGAATCAGAAGCCCTTATCGGACTCGACGCATGAAGCATCCCTCCTCATCCCACTGGCAGCCCGAACCCGAGCCATCGGCAATCGGGCAGGCGTTGCGCAATCGGATCGCCGCCCGCATGCTTTTGGCGGGTGTCCTGCCCGTCGCCGTCATTTTCTGTCTCCGGCTCTTCTGGATTGATGTGCTTGGCCAGTCGGAGACCCATCTCTCGTACCAGATCCTGACGGCGTCCCTTGTGCTCGTACTTTCCGCCGCGCTGGCTTCCTATTTTTCGAAAGGGATGATTGAGCTTCTGCGCGGAACGGCCAAAGTCGAGGAAAGCGGCGGGGGGGGGGCGCTCCGCGAGAGCAAGGACGATGGGGATTCCCTCCCGGCGGCTCCGCGAGTCGGAAATGGTGAGGAGGCCCTCGCCCATCTTCTCGCTTCTGGCAGTGATGCCGTCCTGCTCGTCGATCACGGCGCGGGGATGGTGCGGGGGACGAGTCGGCGTTTCCGCGAGGTTTTCGGTTTCGGGGATACCCCTCCGGAGTCGCTGCACTACAGCGACGTGAAGACGCGGATGGTCTCCCATTTCCTCGATCCGGAGCGATTCGAGGAAACCTGGTCGAGGCTGGCGTCCTCCGGGGTCCGGATCGAAGGCGAAAACTGGACGACCGCGGGCCCGGAGAGCCGGAGTTTCGTGGTTTCCTCCGAACCCCTCACCGGATCCGAGAATCCCGGACAAGGCGGATCCCGCATCTGGATTTTCGTCGACATTACCGAGGAGACCGCCCTCCGGGCCGAACTCAACAAGGCGCAGCGCCTTGAGTCGATTGGCGCATTGGCGGGAGGAGTCGCGCACGATTTCAACAACATGCTCACGGGAGTCATGGGGAATCTCGCGCTCGCGGCAATCGAGGCCGAAAGAGAGAATGGCATTGAAGCCGAAAGGCCCCACCTCGACCGCGCCCGGAAAGCGGGAATGCGTGCAGCCGAACTTGCCCGTCATCTCATCAGCTACTCGGGTGGAAATGGTTTGAGTCGCCGGGCGATCCCGGTCGGACGGATCATGAAGGAAGTCGAAGAGCTCCTTCGTCCCGGATTTGAGTCCATTCTCGCCTTTCGGGTGGAGATCGGAGAGTGCGTGGGATCGATCCATTGTGATGCCGCGGAGATCGCACAGATGCTTGTGAGTCTGTGCATCGATGCCCGCGCGGGGCTTCAGGGGCGAAGCGAGGGGGCGATTACGCTTCTCGCGAGACGCTCTGAGGAAGGGGAAGACAGGGTGGAATTGGTCGTCCTCGATAACCGGGAAAAGGAACCCGAAGAGAAGTGGGAGCCCTTGCTGGGTGTTGTCCGCCAATATGGAGGGAGTCTTTCCCGAAAGAGAATCGAAGACGGTACTTTCGTGTCGGTCGTTTCGCTTCCGCGAGCGGAAGCCGCGGAGGACGAGCCACCGGAAGCAGGCCGGGGACCGAGCTCTGTGGCCGATGGTTTCGGTTGCGAGACGGTAATGATCGTGGATGACGAGGAAGTGGTCCGTCTGGTGGGTGAAAAGATGCTGCGGCACCGTGGTTACCTGGTGCGGAGCGCCAAGGGCGGACGCGAGGCTCTCGAACTCTACGACGCGGTTCCCCAGGAGATTGACCTCGTGTTGCTCGATCTCACGATGCCGGATCTATCCGGCGCGGCGACGTTCCGCATGCTGAAGGGAAGGGATTCGACCCTGCCGGTGATTGTCTGCAGCGGTTATGTGGTTGACGCGGAAACCTTCGAGAGGGAAAACGGGTGGCGGCCGGATGGAATTCTCGGAAAACCCTTTACGATGGAAAGTCTCTCGGGAGAAGTGCGCCGCGTGCTCGACGCCCATGTCGGTGTGTTCCTGGATGCGGGGAGCTGACCATCGAAGGATCAATCTCTTGCCTGGAGGGCAAGCCACCAGTGAGGGAGTAGAAAGACGGCTCCGAGCATGGTAAGGGCAATGCCTGCCGCACAGACCACACCAAGGCTTGAGGCCCCCGCATTGGCCGACAGACAAAGAGTGCCGAAGCCGGTGGAGGTCGAGATTCCGCACAAAACGAGGGCGCGTCCGGTCGTGCGCCGGACTTCCGAAAGCCTGCCGCCCGTGTTCCGGAGTGCCAGCTGCATGTGGATGCTGTAATCGAGGCCGGCTCCGAGCAAGAGGGGGACACCGGCGAGGTTGATCAGATTCCAATGGAGGTCCGTCGCCGCCATGAACGCGAGTAAGGCCCCGAATCCAAAGGTCAGGGTTGCGAGGGACAAGAAGACGCCGCGAAGGCTGCGGAAGGCGAGAAAAAGCATCGCGGCAAGGATTCCGGCCATCGGCAGGACAACGTGAAGCAGCTCTTGCCTCATCAATCGGAGGATTGCGGGACGGAGGTGCTCCCAGCCCGCTGTCTTCCCCCCCGCGACATTCAGGGCCTCGAGCACGGACTCGATCCGTTCCTCGTTTTCGCCGGGCGGAAAGGCGAGCCGCGCGAGCGCGCATCGGGGGGGGGCGTCGCGGGCGATCACCTTTTCGAGCATCCAGCGACTGGCTTGGGAATCGGGATACAAATCGGCATCGGGAGGGGAAGCGAGGGCATTCCGCCAGCTAGCGAAGGTTTCGGCAGCAAGGTCGAGCGCGTCCTCGCTCAGTCCGGCCGCATCCGCTTCGGCTTTCAATCGCGGCCAATCCGAGATGAGTCCCGCCAGGACGCTGCGGTTTCTGGCGCACGCTTCGCGGTCCGGAACCATGGCGAGGGGCGTCGAGAGGATAAATCCCTTCGCCTCGAAGGGAGCGGCCGCCCTCTTGATCCGCCT
>JAHEDC010000177.1 GCA_024641425.1 Verrucomicrobiales bacterium
GGCGGGAGTCGTGAGGGCGGGAGTGGACATCCTACTTGTCGAAGAAATAGAAGAAGTTGGGTTGGGTGCCGAGTTCCTCCTTGAGGACGAAGACGCGCTTGTTCTGGATGACCCAGCGGATCTCGGAATCGGGATCGAGGAGGTTCCCGAAGACGCGCGCGCCGGTCGGGCAGGCCTCGAGGCAGGCGGGCAGGCGACCCTCGCGGGTGCGGTGGAGGCAGAACGTGCATTTCTCCATCACGCCCTGCGGGCGGATCCGGTTGCTGAGATACGACTGGTCGGGATTGATCTCCTCCTTCGGAATCTCGGGCTTCGTCCAGTTGAAGCGGCGCGCGTGATACGGACACGCGGCCTCGCAGTAGCGGCAGCCGATGCACCAGTTGTAATCGACGACGACGAGCCCGTCGTCCTCCTTCCACGTGGCCTCGACCGGGCAGACGTTCACGCAGGGCGGGTTGTCGCATTGCTGGCACTGCACCGGCATGTAGTAGTTGTCCTTCCGCGGCACCGGGTGGTCGTAGTCGACCTTTCCGTGTTCCATGTCGATCGAGCCCTTTTTCATCTCAAGGACGCGGATGTAGGAATTGCTCGTTGCGCGGTCGTGGTTGTTCTCGATGTGGCAGGCCTCGGCGCATTTCCGGCAGCCGATGCAGATGCTGAGGTTCAGGGCGTAGCCGAACTTCACGCCCTTCTGCGGCTTGGGATCGCTGATGCGCACCTCCGCACCGTAGTCTTCTTTCGTCTCCGCTTCGAGGCGGCTGATGACCTTGGCGAGCTGCGCGGGCTTCAGCTCCGAGTAGTGCTTCTGGAGGAACTCGTCGACCGAGAGATCGGCGGACCATTCGACGAGCGGGGCCATGGCCTTCGCGAAGGCGGCGGCGCCGAGAGTCGCGCCAAGGGCCTTGACGGCGGTGCGGCGGTTAACGCCACCGCCACTCGGAGCACCGGCGCTTTCGCTTCCTCCACCGCAGCATCCGCCTCCCCCGCAACCTCCACAGCCTCCGGCCTTGTTTTCTGTCGGACTGGAACTCATGGTTTATGGCTGGCGCGGGATTGCGTGTCGGTGGGTTTGAAGACGGGATGCACCAGCGGGTAGGCGGGGGCGTGGGGATCGTGGCAGGTCGTGCAGTTGTTGCGGGTACGCGGCCCCCGGGTCAGATCCCAGTGGCCGGTCATGCCGCCGTGGGCGCCGTGGACGTAATCGCGGTGCTGGGTGCCGTGGCATTGCGCGCAAAGTTCCATTACGTTCGGAAATCCGATGGCACGACCGTCGGCGAGGCGGAGGGAATCGTAGTCGTCCGCGTTGTGGCAGCTCAGGCAGGTGCGCCCGCCATGGTTGAACTTCAGGCCCTGATGGAACTCGTCGAGTTCGACCTCGGTGGCCTTGAGCGTGTCCGGAGTCCGCGCGGCGTGGCAGGTGCCGCAGGCGAGCGTCTCGGGATCGCCGTTGGAGAGGAGGCGACCGGTGGCGACGCGGGGAACCCCGGGGCGGAGGATGGTAACGGGAGAGAGGGCGGGCTTTGAAGCCTCGACAACCGGCGCGGGTTCGGGTGCGTCCTTCTTTTCGGCGGCGAGCACGGCGCCGACCAGCCACACGCCTATGCATCCCGCAGCCATTGCGGTCAGGGCGAGGGGAAGGGAAATACGCCGGAGGCGGCGAACGGGGGAAACCATGTCCCCACCAGAACCGCGATCCTCGCCCGCCACTCCGCACCAATTGTCAATGGATTGCCGTATTCTGTGTCTCCCGCGAATGCCGACGAAAGCCGATCTCGGAGGGCGTGGCCGGAAATCGATCTCCCTCTTCCGAGGCTTCGCGGAAGGGGGTTCCAAATCGACTCCGTTTCGTTGGGTTTTGGTGCGAGCTTCCACTTGCGCGATGGATCGGGAACAGGCGATACTCGGGCATGGGTGCCATCCTAGCTTTGTTCATTATCGCGAGTGTCTCTCTGATTGCCGTCAGAGTGGGGTCGACGGCGTTGATGATGACGGGACTCAGCTGGGATTCGGCGAGTTTTCAGGCCTACTCGGCCTTTTTCGGCGTCGGCTTTACGACGCGGGAGGCGGAGATGGTCGTCAACCACCCTCTCCGCCGGCGTATCATCCGCGACCTGATCCTGGCCGGCAATATCGGCCTCACTTCGGCTCTGGCGACGTTGATTGTGACCTTCGTCCAGTCGAACGGCACCTCGCAGACGATGACCAGCCTTGGTCTCATCGCGGTGGCCCTCGCGCTCCTCATGCTCCTGAGCAAATTGGGTTTTCTACAACGGCTTCTCGACAACCTCATCCGGCGTTCCCTGGAAAAAGCCGGTGTCGTGCACGCGCTCGACTACGAACTCTTGTTGCGCGTCGAATCCGGCTACTGCATCTCGGAAGTCGCCATTGTGGGTGACAGTGTGATCGCGGGGAAGACCCTCGCCGAATCACGGCCGGCGGACATGGGAATCATCGTCCTGGGCATCCAGCGGGAGGACGGGTCTTTTGCGGGCGCGCCCGGGCCGAAGGACCGGATCCACCCGGGCGATATCATCACCGCCTACGGGCACGAACGGGATCTCTGCAAGTTGACTCAGAACTGTTCTCCCCCTGGAGACACGAAGTGAGTCGGCGAGCCTCAGCCGGGCATGCGTCGGCGGCCGGAATCGCGGGGGTCTCGTCCCTGTCCCGTTCAATCGGTTCCGATAGGCGTGAATCCGGACCCTTCGTCTGCGGGCCGTCCGGGAAACAAGAACATTCGCGGGGCGGAAACGAGGCCGCGTCTTCGCCTTGACAGTCCGGGATGCTCCCGGAAGATTGGCCGCCACCATGCGCATTCTTTCAGGCATCCAGCCGACCGGTCGGCTTCACATTGGCAACTACTTCGGGATGATGGAGCCCGCGATCCGGCTCCAGGACGAGGGCGAGGCCTTCTATTTCATCGCCGACTACCACTCGCTGACCTCGGTGGCCGATCCTGCGGTGTTGCGGGAGAACGTCTTCAACGTGGCGGTCGATTTCCTCGCCTGCGGGCTTGACCCGGCGAAGGCGGTCTTTTTCAAGCAGAGCGGGGTGCCGGAGGTGACGGAGCTTTCGTGGATCCTGAGCACGGTGACACCGATGGGGCTGCTGGAGCGCTGCCATTCCTACAAGGACAAGACGGCGCGAGGAATGGAGGCCAGCCACGGGCTTTTCGCCTACCCCGTCCTCATGGCGGCGGACATCCTGATCTACGACTCGAACATCGTCCCGGTCGGCGACGACCAGAAACAGCATCTGGAGGTGACGCGGGACATCGCGATGAAACTGAACCACCGCTATGGCGACGTGCTGACGATTCCGGAGGCGCGTATCCGGGAGGACAAGGCAAAGGTGCCGGGGCTCGACGGGCAGAAGATGAGCAAATCGTACAAGAATATCATTGAGATCTTCGGCGAGGAGAAGCCGCTGCGGAAGCGGATTATGGGGATCGAGACCGACTCGACGCCGCTGGAGGCCCCGAAGAATCCCGAGGGATCGATTATCGTCGACCTCTACCGGCTCTTCGCGACGCCGGACGAGGTCGCGGCCATGGAAGCGGATTACCGCGCGGGGGGAATCGGCTACGGCGAGTTCAAGAAACGGCTCTTCGAGGCCTACTGGGGGTATTTCGCGCCGATGCGGGCGAAGAGGGAGGAATTGCTCGCCGCGCCAGAGAATGTGGAGGAAGTGCTCGCCGCAGGGGCGCTTCGGGCCCGTGAATTGGCGTCACGGACGTTGGCCCGCGTGCGCGCGGCGGTCGGATTATAGATTTCGCAGCGTCGAGTAAGTCGCAGAATACAACCCGTTGGTTTTTTCTTGCACGCGCGGGAAATCTCCGTTAGCTGAAGGATGTTGAGTCCTCCGATCTTCTCCCCATTTAAGATCCACGGATTCATCGTTAAACCCATGAGGTGAGATGGCAGAATGTCTCGCTTCTTCATTAAACAAACTACGGAAAACCAAAACCATGCTGGATTCACCGACAGGAGATCACAACATGATGAATCAACCCCTCTACACCGAGAAGATTTTCACGGAGAGAAAGGTGTTTTTCATGGATCTTAAGGAGAATGATCGTGGCCGTTTTTTGAAGATAACCGAAGACGTAAGAGGTCGCCGTGACACGATCATGCTTCCAATTGAAACTCTCCCCGAGTTCATCGAAGCATTACACAGGGTCGCCGAATACGAAGAGGAGCTTGATTAACGACTAAGAACCTTTCCTCCCGAAAGACATGTTGTAGAAAGGCGTTCCCTCATCGGAACGCCTTTCTTTTTGTCCGGGACGGGGGACGAGAAGCGAATCCGGAATCCGGATACTCCGGGCATCACTCCTTGCCTTCCTCTCCTTTCCTGTCGCCTTTCGGCTTGTTCCCGGTCGCTCCAGGTTTCTTGCTTGCCGGCACGTAGAGGAGGGCAGCTGCATTGATGCAATAACGCTTGTCGGTGGGGGTCTCGAAGCCCTCGCCGGAGAAGACATGGCCGAGATGCGCATCGCAGACGGAGCAGACGACTTCGGTGCGAACCATGCCGCCGGAGGTGTCGACATGCTCGGTGACCTTGTTCGCCTTCGAGGGATCGTAGAACGAGGGCCAGCCGCAACCGGAATCGAACTTCTCGGTGGAGGTGAAGAGTTCGGATCCGCAACCGACACAGAAGTAGGTGCCCTCGCCATGGTGATGGAACTCCTTATAGGCCTTCCCGAATGCCCGTTCGGTCCCCCCCTCCCGGGTCACGCGGTATTGCTCCGCTGTGAGCTTCTTTCTCCATTCGTCGTCGGTCTTCACGACTTTGCCGTCCTTGTTCGGTTGCTCGACTACCGGGCGTTTGTTCTCCGCGGGCGCGGTTTTCGTGTCATCGGCGATGAGAACCGACATTCCAATGGAAAGAAGGGCAAGGGCGGCGGCAAAGAAGGAGGACATTTTCATCATGACTTCAAGATGGACCAGCGTGCAGGTCTATTCCAATCCTTTCCGCAGGCTTCGGGCGATGCTTGCAATTCCTCGGCGGAAACAGCATCCTTTACCGCATGATCCGAATCCTTCCTCTCGTCGCTGTCGTGAGCGCTCTCGCCGCCCTCGATTCTTCCGTAACCGCCGCCGAAGCGGCTCCTCGCAAGGTCATTCTCATCGCGGGAAAACCGAGCCATCCTCCGCTCATGCATGAATTCCGCGCGGGAAGCCTGCTCCTTCAGAAATGCCTCGCCGATTTTCCCGGGATTGCGGTGGACGTCCATGACAACGGCTGGGTGCGGGATGAAGCGGTCTTCGATGATGCCGCAGCGGTCATTATCTACGCCGATGGGGGCGGGGGGCATCCCGCGCTTCAGGGCGATCATCTGAAGACGCTGCAGAGGCTCATCGCGAGGGGTGTGGGTTTCGGATGCATGCACTATGGGGTCGAAGTGCCTTCGGGCGAGGGCGGAGACGCGTTCAGGAAGTGGATCGGCGGCTACTACGAGCACCAGTATTCCTGCAATCCTATCTGGGATGCCTCGATGGAGAAGTATCCCGAACATCCTGTCGCGCGCGGTGTGAAGCCTTTCAGGATCAGTGACGAATGGTATTTCAACATCCGCTTTGCCGGGGATATCTCCGGAAACGAGGCCGCGACCGTGGACGGATTGAAATTCACCCCCATTTTCGTCTCCTCGCCGTCGGATGACGTTCGCGGCGGGCCTTATGTGTATCCCAAGGGACCGTACGACCATATCGTCGCCAACCAGGGGCGCGCCGAAACGATGATGTGGACGGTCGAGCGTCCCGACGGGGGGCGTGGATTCGGGTTCACGGGCGGCCATTTCCACGTGAACTGGGGCAACGACGATTTCCGGAAAGCCGTGCTCAACGCCCTTGTCTGGGTCGCGAAGGCGGAAGTCCCGAAGGGTGGTGTGGTCTCGGCGGTCGCCGAGCCACAGCTTTATGAGAATCTCGATCCCAAAGGGCCGCTTCCCAAGGAAGTGAAGGAAAAGATCGATGGCTGGAAGAAAGGGGAAGAGGGTGCCCCGGGGGCTGGCCTTTCGCCGCGCCCCTCGAAATTCGAACAACTGGTCCGCGCCCGTTCGCGGAATCAAGGGTAGGGCCGGCGGGGGGCGCTCTCCTGCGAATCCTCTCCGTGTGGGCTTTCCTCGGGCCCGGCTGCTTCGCGTGCTCGGAGATCGTCTTCACGGTTCCCACCTTTTCCAGTGGGGAAGCGCGCGATTTTCAAGAAATTCCCAGATCTCGGGGGAAAACTCCCCGGGTTATCTCAAAAATGCGAACATTCTTCTTCTAGAGTCTCGAAAAATAGAAATAATCTTGACGTGGATGTTTCATTATGGCTCTTTTAGTCATTATGTTTTCATCAACTGGTATTATCGCGAGCGCCGCCCTTGTCGTCAGTTCTATCCTGTCTGTAGCAGGCGGGGAAAATGAGAAGGCCGGGGAAACCTATGATTTCGTGTCGAAGACGGTGGGGGGGGCGAAGCCTCCGGAATCCGTGCGCGGAGGAGAACAGAAGGAGAAGGGTGACGACAGCGACCGTGCGAAGATGGATCCTCCTCAGGGGGCCTTGAAAGGCAAGACCGCCATGGATACGCGATACGGGAAAGGGGAGTCGCGGACGCTCCGCTACAGCGGCGCGCCTAAGGCGCACCGTGATGAGATCGTGACCGAGCGTGGAAAAACCTACCATGAATGCGAACTTATCGAATCGGACGCGCATGGCCTCACCTTCCGCCACCGCGACGGGATGGCGAAGGTCGGGTACAAGGACATGCGGAAGGAAATGCAGGCCGAATTCGGGTACGATCCGGAAGTGGAGAAAAAGGCGCGGCGCGAGCGGTCCGAGAAGGCGGTTGAGCGCACCGGCGCGGGTGTCTTGGGGCAGGCCGGCCGTGGAAGCGTCGGCTATGCCGGAACGCGTGGCCGCTATCTCGCCTACGGCTATGGCCCGAACGGGTATCCTGTCCTCGGGACTTACGGCTACACGGCACGGCTTGGATCGACCAATCCCATTTTCTCCGCCAACACCTTGCGACAGATCGTGGCCTATCGGAACAACGGGTATTCGAACATCAGTCTGAGCGAGCAACTCTACAACAACCACTTCGCGGCGCATTCCGGTGTTGTCTACGGGAGCAGCCAGCTCCGTCCGGCGGTCATCGCCGCGCCGCCCTACATGCCTTATGTGCGGAATATCTATCCGCGTCAGATCGGCACCTTCGCGGCCGGCCCGAGCGGAGGAGGCCTGGTGCCGACGCTCCGCAGCGGCTACAGCCAGGGTGGCTCGATTGCGCCCTCCCTCGTTCCCGCGCCGCGGCGCTGAACCTGATTCTGTGCTAGTATTACGCCGAAACGTTTTGTTTCGCTGAGAACGGGCATTGCCGGGCCGTTGCTACCGGTCCGCACCCCTTCTCGGTTCCCGAAAAAGCCGGCGACGTCATGGCCGCCGGCTTTTTCCCGTACCGGACGACGGGTTTCGCCATTGACGTTTCGCTCCGCCATCCGCCACAGTGGGGGGCATGATAGCGAAAAGTTCCCCGATCCTCGTTCTGTTTTTGGCAGCCTTTGGTGCGCCGCAGTCGATTCCCGCTCAGAAACCGGAGCGTCCGCCGAACTTCGTCATCATCTTCGCCGACGACCTCGGCTACGGCGACTTGGGATGCTACGGCCATCCGACGATCCGGACGCCGAACCTTGATCGCATGGCCGCGGAGGGCCTCCGATTCACCGACTTCTACTCCGCCGCCTCCGTCTGCACACCCAGCCGCGCCGCGCTCATGACGGGGCGCTATCCCGTCCGCAGCGGAATGGCCAGCGCGAAACGCCGTGTCCTTTTTCCCGATTCAAAGGGAGGCCTCCCGGCAGGCGAGATCACCCTCGCGGAGGGCCTGAAGACGAAAGGCTACGCGACCGGTTGCTTCGGGAAATGGCATCTCGGGCATCTTCCGCAGTTCCTCCCCACCGCGAACGGCTTTGACACCTACTTCGGCATCCCCTACTCGAACGACATGGACGCGATCAAGGGATCGGATTCGGGAAGCCTCGAACCGAAGACCGGGGACTACCGTCCTCCGCTCCTGCGCGACGCGAGGGAGATCGAGCGCGGTCCCGACCAGACGAGGATCACCCGCCGGTATACCGAGGAAGCGCTTGCCTTCATCGAGGCGCATCGCGACGAGCCCTTTTTCGTTTATCTCCCGCACTCCATGCCCCACGTTCCGCTTTTCCGCTCGGAACCCTTCGTCGGCAGGAGTCCAAGGGGGCTCTACGGGGACGTTCTGGCCGAGATCGACTGGAGCGTCGGTCGCATCCTCGACACGCTGCGCGACACCGGGCTCGTCGAAAACACCCTCGTCTTTTTTACCAGCGACAATGGCCCCTGGCTCATCATGGATCTGGCCGGGGGCTCCGCGGGTCTGTTGCGCGAGGGGAAGGGATCGACCTGGGAAGGCGGCATGCGCGAACCCGGCATCGCCTGGTGGCCGGGACGCATCAAGCCCGGCCGCGTCACTTCCGAACTCGCTTGCACCATGGACCTGTATTCGACGTGTCTCACCCTCGCCGGGGCCAAGGTGCCCGATGATCGCCCCGTCGATGGTCTCGATCTCTCACCTTTGCTTTTTGGCGATTCGGATACGAAAAGTCCGCGCGAATCGTTGATCTATTATCGCGGCACCGAGATTTACGCGGCGCGGAAGGGAGCCTACAAGGCCCATTTCATCACACGCGCCGGATACGGGCAGGCCGCCCCGGAAGCGCATGATCCGCCCCTGCTCTTCAATCTCGAAAACGACCCTTCGGAAACGATCGACGTCTCCGCGAAGCATCCCGACGTTCTCGCCGAGATCGTTCGGATGGTCGCAGCGCACGGGAAGACGGTCGAGGAAGTCCCGTTGCAGCTCGAAATTCGGTGAAGGATCCGGGCGCTAGGAAAATGAAAAGGGTTTAACTGGAGGACAAGTACCCGGGGCTTGTCGTGATCTTGATCGTTGGCAGCCCGGTGCCGCTCGAGGACGCTCCCGGGAACCCGGTGGACTACCCCCAAGTGGTGAGTCAGAAGGCCGGCTGTGACTTCCCCGACATGGGGATCACGGGCATCCCTCAACCACAGCCCCGGCGGCTGGGAGGACTTCGCCACCTGCGCCGAACCCTCGTCAAACCCGTGCGACATTCGGTGCGGAGACGCGTTGGCGTTGAAGGGCGCGCGCTCCGGTAGCCTTCCTGCTTCCAACGGCGGGCGGCGTCGCAAAAACCTACCGTCCCCCCGCCCAGGCGGAGCGACCGGCCTGCAATCAAACTCGGCCCGCTGTGGCCTCTCGCCGCTTAAGTCAGCGCCATTCATTCCGGACAGGCTCCCGGTAGGCGCGCCGCGAGCACAATATCATGGCCGAACTTGCGGCGCGGACCTGTGGGTTCGAAGGCGAGTTGGCACACTTCTGGGCTTGCAGCCCAATTCGGAGTACGATCTCAGTTTCTATCACTACAACGCGGGTGCGGGGAACCAGACCCACGTGTTTTACAATGGCGCGATTGATCCCGGCAACCTGATCGGCACTTTCGTGTCCTCGGGCAGCGCACTCAACCCGGCCACCTGGGTTCCCAATGCGGACTTCAAGCTGATCTCCAATGCCAGTGGTGAAATCGTCGTCGGCATCACCGGCGGCGGAAACAACGTGGAGCGTATTGGCATCAACGGCATCAGCGTCACCTTCGCGGGAACGCCCCCTGCGCCCGCCCCCTTCGAGATCACTGCCATAGACTACGTGCCCGGCTCCGGCACCGTGACGCTGACCTGGAACTCGCAGCCCGGCGAAATATTCACGGTGAAATTCTCCACCGACATGACCAACTGGGACGCCGACCTCGATGACAGCATCGAGGCCGACGCGGGCGACACCACCACGCGCGCCTTCAACATCACGGGCCTGGACGGAGGCGGCGGCCAGCTCTTCTTCCACGTGGAGAAGTAGATTCGCCGCCCACGGAGGGAGCCGGAACCACTGAGGAGGCCGGATGAAGATGCCGTGGGATAGAGAAGGGAATCTTCCTGCAAAACAAAGGAAAGCCCCGATCATTCGCTCAAGTCAGCGCCATTAGGTGCATAGGTGCAGGCCCATGGTGGGAAAAACTGCGATTTCGCCCTGGTGCGCGGCCCCCGGCAGCTACGGCGGGGATTTCCCGATTCCCCCCGCCTCCGCCGCGAGTGTTCCGATGGCTTCTCTCAGATCGCTGAGGGAGCGGCGCTCGAAGGGATGGTTCCGGTTGGCGAGAAAGAGGACGATCATTTTCGCTTTGGGATCGATCCAGATCGACGTTCCGGTCCAGCCAGTATGCCCGTAGGATTGGTCGGAGAAACGGGCGCCGCGCGGTCGGGAATGGGGGCTGGCGATGTCCCAGCCGAGGCCGCGTTCGACGTCGAATCCACGGGGCATCTGATCGCGGGTCATGGCGCGGACGGTTGAGGCCCTGAGAATGCGGGTTTCCCCGACCGCGCCACCGTTGAGGAACATCTCGCAGATCCGCCCGAGGTCGGCGGCGGTGGCAAACAGTCCCGCGTGCCCGGCAACGCCTCCCATCTGGCGCGCGGCGGGATCGTGGACCACCCCGCGCAGGACGGTGTCGCCGAGTTTTTCGGTGGGAGCGATGCGGTCGCGGCCTGACGCGGGGGGATTGAAACCGGTGTCTCGGAGACCGAGGGGCTGGAAGATCTCGCGGGCGGCGAAGCTATCGAGGGGCGCGCCACCGACGCGGCGGACGATTTCGCCGAGAAGGATGTAATTGATGTCGCTGTAGATCAGGCGGCTGCCGGGCGTCGCTTGGAGCGAGGCGGCGCAGCCGAGGGCGATGCCGTGGGTTTGGCCCGACCAGTCGAATTCCCGCGGGAGAATGGGACGGCAACCCGAAGTGTGAGTGAGCAGATGCTTGATCGTGACTTTCTCGCGCCCTCCCCCGGTGAATTCGGGGAGATATTTCACGACGGGATCGTCGATCTTGAGGAGTTTTCGGTCGGCGAGGATCATGATACTCGGCGCGGTGGCGGCGACTTTGGTCAGCGAGGCGAGATCGAAGGCGGTATCGAGCGTCATTTTCTCCGCCTTCGGCGTGAGGGCGCGTTGACCGTACGCCTTCGTGTAAACCGCCCCGTTACGCTGGATCCAGAGGACGCCCCCGGGAATCTGCTTGCTGCCGATCGCTTTTCCGATGGTGGCATCGAGTCTCGCGAGCGCGGCGGGCTCGAAGGCGAACGGCTCCGCGGCGGATGAGAGCAGGGGAATCGCGAAGAGGAATAAAGAAGGGAAGGTTCGAGGAAA
>JAHEDC010000178.1 GCA_024641425.1 Verrucomicrobiales bacterium
AATGACCTTCGACTACCAGCTCCGGCCCGGACTCGCGACCACCACCAATGCGCTCAAGATCCTCGAAGTCATTGACATGCCAGTGTGATTCCGATTCTTCCGCTCTCCGCCAAATCCCTCTGTCGGCGACGGTACAAAACTGGACAAGGGAGACGGTACAAAACTGGACAGCGGTTCAGAGGGTGTAGGCGCCGAGAATCGGAGGCCAGATCTCCTTGGGCGTGTGGTCGACGATCCAGAACTGAATTCCGGGGTGATGCACGATGGCCACACGCTTGCGCGCGGTGTCCGCGATCTCGTAGCCGCGGCCCTCGAAGTCGATGGTGTGGTCGTGGTTGACGCGGCGGGTGCAGCGCAACGAGAGGTGGAGGTCGAGCAGGGAGGGGCACGGTATGGGGCCCATCCGGCCCGTGCCATCAAGGGTCTGCCGTTCCCAGATCTCCGCCGGCACGCTTCCGGTGGCCCGGCTCCTGGTGCCGTTGAGGCGGTCGATCTCCATGCGGAGGATCCCCTCGGCCTGCGTGGCGGTGGTGACTCCGGCGTGGGCCATGAGGGTGACGAGGCGGCCCTGGAAGGTGCGGAAGCGCCGCTCGATCTTGCCTTTCGCCTGGGGCGAGGGTGCCACCAGATGGGCCACGCCGAGCCCCCGCAGGGCGCGCTGGAACTCGCTCTTCGGATCGGCCCCGTCGGTGAGCGAGCTCGGGCCGAAGAGGCTCAGCCCGTCCGTGTAGAGGATCTCCGGCAGGCCGTGCGCCCCGAAGGCCCGGCGGAAGTGCTGGAAGTGGTTCCAGGTGGTGTCGCGGTCCACGAAGCTGCCCCCGGTGACGAGCCCGGAGTGGTCGTCGACGGTGAGCAGCAGCGTCTGCTTGCACGGCGCGGGCCACCACTGGTGGATGCTGCTGTCGTGCTGCCAGAGCTCGCCGACGCGTGCCCGGCGGAAGCGCCGGTGGACCCTCGGCTTGCGCGGCGGGGCGGACACGAGGGCCCCGAAGTGGGCCTTGGCGTAGGCTTCCACGCTCGAGCGGGCCCGCCTGAACCCGCAGAGCCGCGCCAACTCGTCGGCCACCAGCTGGTAGTTGGGCGGGCGCTGCAGCGGCAGGAAGCTCTCGAGGAAGTCGTGGATCTCGTCCGGCCAGCGACCGTGCCGGTCGCCGCCGCTCGCGCCCGGGCGGAAGCCCCGCTTGTCGGCGAGGAGGGCGGCGCGTAGCTGGTAGAGACGGGAGCGGCTCACTCCCAGTTGCCCCGAGGCGGTGCCCGCGTCGAGCCTCCCGGCATTGAAGTCGATCAGGACCCGGCGGACGAAATCCGGCGGCAGGCGGTGGATGAGTTGATGCTTTTCACCTTCCGACCTTCGCCCGTCCCGCGTCCCCGAAGCAAGCCCCAGGGACGCTCCCTCGGGGGCCAGCCCCCGAACCCCCGGAGTTTTGCGCATGGGGCCAATGGGCCTCTGCCCTGCCATGGAGACCGCGCCGGACAGGGACGTCCGACGCGGCCTCGAGGCACGGGCCCCTTTGGCATCGCCCGCCGCTCCGGTTGCCCTCCGGCAGAGCCGTATCCTGCGCGCGACATCTCCAGAATCCCTCACGGCGCCTTCCCCATCAACCCCCGAAAGCCTCTCCGCATCACTATTCCAGTTTTGAACCGTCTCGCCTGTCCAGTTTTGCTCCGTCTCTGTCCAGTTTTGCTCCGGCCCCAACAGATCGCATTTTTAGGCTTGCTCTCGTTTATGGAAACGCCGAGCATGCAGTTTCCTGACAAAACCTGTATTTATCTTCAACCCGCATGAGATCCGATTTCCTCCAACCCACAAATCTCGCGCTTCTAGGCTTCGTCGGGAGCCTCCTCGCGTGCGCGCAATCCGCTGACGGGGCAGGTGTCGCCGTGGGGAATTCCTCGCTCATCGGGCAGTTGGACTACAGTGATACCTTCACCGGGACGGATGATGGAGGAGCCCCGAATCGTCCCTATGTTGCGGCAGTGCAGGGCCCAGCCGCCTATGTTGTGGAAAGTACTTATGGTAAGCCCTCCATCTCGTTTCAGATTGGGAGCGGATTCAGTTTCGCCTCCGACCGCCAGCCTGGCGCTCCCGGCTTCGTTGCCGGGGCCAACCCCTATCCCACGGGAATCTCCAACGCCAGCGGGGCGGGCAGTCTGACGGGCTTCACCCAGACGGGGGGAAGTATCGACTACGGGATCGATTACGGACTCCGGAACGAATACATCGTGCAGGTGGATGCGGTTTCCACTCCGGATCGGATCGATATCAGTTCGGGTGGGACGCTGGGCATTTTCGGGACCAATTCACTCTCGGTTTTCTTCAGGGGTGACGGATCCGGAAGTGCTTCCTTGTTCAATGGCACCACGGACACGGCGATTCCCGGGGTGATTCCCGGATTCAACACCGGCATTACGGGGGCAGGCATCTGGTACAATTACGCCGTCCGCTATGACATCCTCGACCAGGAGATCGAACTGTATGTGAACGAAACCTCACTGGGCGTCATCGATCTCACGACTTTCGCCGGTGGTATCTACGGCGGTTTTTCCAATGCCATCGTCGGAGCCGGCGGGAGCGGTGGAGACAGGACATGGACAGATAATTTCCAGGTAGGGGCCATTCCCGAGCCGACCTCCGCGGTCCTCCTCGGCGTTGGCATCGCCGGTCTCCTTTTCGGGCGTCGCCGGAAGTAGGCGCAGGGGCCCCTGTCGGCGCGCTGGTTAAGGACGAACGGTCGCCGCCTCCTGTGGTTTCCCGTTACGCGTCCTCTCCCTTCTCTGCCGCCATCATTTTCGCGATGGTGGCCTCAAGGGTGGCGATGTAGCCGTGGACATCGGTGGCAGCGGGTTCGGGGGTGCCCCGGGCGCGATAGAGCCAGCCGACGGTATAGGGATCGTTGCGGATGATACAGGCGTCGGCCAGAAGGGCCGGGTTACCGCCCCGGAAGTGGCCGTCGACGGTGTTGAAGAGATCGCTCATGGCCTTGAAGCCCTCGACGTAGCCGATGGCGCCGCCGGACGTGATTTCATCGCCGTCCTCGACATCGAAGGTGCACTCGACCAGTTCACCAAGCATGCGGGTGGCGAACTTGGTGAAGCCGACGCGCCACAGGTCGGGGTCATCGCTTTCGGGATCGCGCGCCATCCAGTAATGGGACGGCGAGTAGAGATAGTCCGCCGGAAGCCGGGTGGAGAAGCGGGCGTGCTTGAATTTGATCGTAGGAATGGCTTCGGACATCGGAGAATGGGACAAACGGCATTTTAGGGAAATTGGTGCGGCATGCAAGGCAGCGTATTTCCCGCTTTGACAGTCCTCCGATCCCTAGTAATTTTAAAATTTCCGAATAATCATATCCGATTGGTTCGGGCTCCATCTATGATCGCCACCATTCGCCCGACGGGCACCGCATTCTTTCTCCTTTTCGGGCTTGCCCTGGCGCCATTCGGTCTCGGGCAGACCGCGTCCTACGAAGACGATCCGTTCCGGCAACTGGAGGAACTGCTTCCGACACCGGACGAGGCGCGCACGGCATCCGGGGCGCCGGGACCGAAGTACTGGCAGCAGCGGGCGGACTACGACATCAAGGTGCGACTGGACGACGTGAAGCGCCGGCTCATCGGGACAGAGACTATTCGCTATCAGAATCGCTCGCCTCACGCGCTGACCTATCTCTGGCTTCAACTCGACCAGAACCGTTTGTCCAAGGATGGCGAAGGGAAGGCGACGGAACCGGCGCCCGGGATGGACGGGCTCTCGTATGGCCAGCTCGATTACCTGCTGGAATCGGAGAAATTCGACGGCGGCGTGAAGCTGAAGCGGGTCGCGGACAAGGCGGGGAAGGAATTGCCTTATCAGGTCGTAAAGACAATGATGCGGATCGATTTGCCGGAGCCGTTGATGGCGGGAGCGACGGTCGAATTCGCCATCGACTGGGAGCACAACGTGGTGGACGAGAAGAAGATCTGGGCGCGCGGGGGTTACGAGTGGTTCGAGAAGGATAAGAATGCGATTTACGAGATTGCGCAGTGGTACCCGCGGATGGTGGCCTACACGGATGTGAACGGGTGGCAGCACAAGCAGTTCCTTGGCAAGGGCGAATTCACGCTGGAGTTCGGCGACTATCGGGTCGAGATCACCGCGCCGGCGGATCACATTGTTGCGGCCTCGGGAGAATTGAGGAACGCGGACAAGGTGCTCGACGAGACGCAGCGTGCCCGTCTGAAGGAAGCGGAAAAAGCGAAGGAGCCGGTCTTTATCGTGACGCCGGAGGAGGCGAAGACGAACGAGAAGAGCCGGGCGAAAGGGGAGAAGACGTGGGTCTTCGAGGCGAAGAACGTGCGGGATTTCGCGTGGGCTTCCTCTCGGAAATTCATTTGGGACGCGGTGCACCATGGATTTGGTGAAGGCGGGAAAAAGGCGTGGGCGATGTCGTATTATCCGAACGAGGGCGAGCCGCTGTGGAGCAGGTATTCGACCCAGGCGATCATGCACACGCTCGATGTGTATTCGAAGTTCACCTTTGACTACCCGTATCCGGTGGCGATCTCGGTGAACGGGCCGGTCTTCGGCATGGAATACCCGATGATCTGCTTCAATGGGCCGCGTCCGGAAGAGGATGGCACGTATTCCGAACGAACGAAATACGGACTGATTTCCGTTATCATCCATGAGGTCGGGCATAACTGGTTTCCGATGATCGTCAACTCCGACGAGCGGCAGTGGACTTGGATGGACGAGGGTTTGAATACGTTCCTCCAGTTCCTCTCCGAGGAAGAATGGGAAGCGGACTATCCGGGCGCGAAGGGGCATGCGAGGACGATCGCGCCCTACATGGCGGGGCCGGGGCAGGTGCCAATCATGACGAACTCCGATTCCCTCAAGCAGTTCGGAAACAATGCCTACCAAAAGCCGGCTACGGCCTTGAATGTTTTGCGGGAGACGGTTCTCGGGCGCGAACTGTTTGATTTTGCCTTCAAGGAATACGCGCGCCGATGGATGTTCAAGCGTCCTTCGCCCGCCGACCTCTTCCGCACCATGGAGGATGCGTCGGGAGTCGATCTTGACTGGTTCTGGCGCGGCTGGTTCTACACGACGAAGCACGTCGATGTCGCGGTGGGGAAAGTCTACCACTGGGAGCTGAGGACGGGAGATCCGGACGTCGATAAGGCGAAAGACAAGTTGAAGCGGGAGGAGAAACCGAGGGATCCGACACAGCGACGCAACGCCGAATTGCCAAAGCGGATCGACCGGTTTCCCGACCTGAAGGATTTCTACAACGCCTACGACGAATTGGATGTGACGGAAGCACAACGGGAGGACTACCAGAAAATGTTCGAGAAACTGGACAAGGATGAGAAGCGCCTTCTGAAGACGCAGCGCCATTTCTATGTCGTGGAACTGGAAAACCGGGGAGGGCTCGTCACGCCGGTCATCCTCCTGTTGACCTATGAAAACGGAAAGACCGAGGAGATCCGAATGCCGGCCGAATACTGGCGCTATGAAACGCGTCGCGTGCCGAAACTGCTCCTGACAAGGTATCCTGTCACCGCAATCGAGGTGGATCCCTACCGTGAGACCGCAGATGCGGATGAGGACAACAACTATTGGCCGGCGCGTCCGCTGGAACGCACCTTTCAGCTACGCAAAGACGAGCAGCGCGGAGGTGGTCCGAATCCGATGCGCGAAAAGCAAGCGGCCGAGGAGAGGGCGAGGAAGGTGGCGGACAAGCCGAAGGACTCCGGGGCGTCCCAGGGGGGGGAGAAGAAAAAGGCTGAGGGCGGCGGGGATTCGCAGAAGCCGGCCCAGCAGGAACGGAAGGGCAAGGACTAGCGTGCGGGGATCCTGTTTTGTCGGTATCGCTATTGTTACAATCTGGATCGCGAATTGTAAGGCCGGGATGCTTGACGGGCGCGCGAAAAGTGGTGAGATTCAACGAACTGTAATTTAAGAAGAATCATGAAAAAGAAAATTCTGTCGATGAATAGCTTTGTCCTGGCGTCAATGATGTCATTGTTCGCCTCCTGTGGAAGTGAGGGGGATGAAACGGTGGTAGCCAAAATACCCGGTGGTGAAGCGGGCAAGGCCGCCGTCGAGGTGACGCAGGCTCGGGTGGACGCGCTCGGATTTGCGTCCCGACTACCTCGCGATACCGAGTTGGCGATGGGCCTGCGGAATCTCGGGGACTTGGTGGACGGGTTTCTGACCAGTAATTTCTTCAAGAAGGCGATGGCGATGGCCGAGGGAAGTGGGGGCGCTCCGCCAGCGGAAATGCTCGGAGAAGTGAACGCGAAGATCGGACAGTACGCGGGTAAGGACACCTTCCTTTCAGTCGGTGCCGGCGGGGCGGAGCAACTCGGTATCCTGATGGATGCCTACTCGATTTACAACGCGGCATCATACAAGATGCTGATGGAGGGACTCGCAGGCGGTGGTGGTTTCAACGCCGCGGGCATGTCGCCCGAGACGATGATCAAGGATGTCCTTTCCGCCGAGGACGGGAAGATGCTTGATCTTCTTGAGAAATTGAAAATCCCTCCGATTCTGGCCGGGACGCGGATTACCGGAGGTTCCGAGGAGGTGATTGGTCAACTCGCGCAGGCGGAGGGCCAGCTTCCGCCGATGGTAGTGATCTCCGAGGAGGAGATCGCGGGCGTAGGGAAATTCAAGATCTGGTCCATCGCCGCGAAGGACGCCTTCGATGAGAACGCGCGTGCCCAAATGCGGGACGGGCTCAATGACGCCGCGCTTGCGGAGCGCCTCGAGAAGATCATCGACGGAAAAAAACTGGAGTTCGCTTACGGGATGGTCGGCGACACGCTCCTTGTTTCCCTGGGTTCGGATCACTCGCACATCAAGCTCGCGGCCAAACCCGAAGAATCCCTGCTTGCGGCGCCTGAATTCGCGTTCGCCGATCGTTACGCCGACAAGAAGCTGTTCGCCTATGAATATTGCAGCGAGGGGATTCTCGCCTCCGTGAATCGTCCGGAGCAGATTCTTCAGTTGACCCAAAGCGTGCAGGGAATGCTCGGTGCCATGGCGGAGAACGGGATGGATCTCGGCGATGTGGGAACACTCGTGGGAAAGGCCGGAGAGCAGTTGGTCGCGATGACGAAGCGGAGCCAGACCGCCGAACTCGGAGTCGCTTACCTTGAGGACGGAATCCATTACGAGTCGATCGGTGGCTACGATAACCCGGCGCTCGAAACGGAGACCAAATTGGTCTTCGCGAATGCCATTCCCTCGGATGCTTTCCTTTCGATCAATTCCGCCGCAACCCCGAAATCGCAGGAGCAGGGCGTCGCGCTGCTTGAGACGATGGGACAGCTGGTCTACGCCGGAGGGACCGCGTTCGGTAAGATGTCGGGTGATCCCGACGCCATGGCCCAGTTCAATCAGATGGACGAACTGTTCCGTCCGAAGCTTCTTGCCCTCTGGGACATCATGAAAAACAAGTTTCAGGCCGGTCTTGGCAACGAATCGGCGCTTGTGGTCGACCTCAAAGGCTCGATGCCGAAGATCCCCGGCGTTCCGAACGTGCTCTCCGCAAACGGAAAAGTGCCACGGATTCTGATGGCCAACACGGTCAAGGATCGTGCGCTGGTCAGCCAGGCCTGGGACGAGATGGTGCCCGTGATCAATGATATCGCGAAGTCGATTCCCGGCCAGGAGCAGGGAGCGGAATTCCAGTTGCCGGATCCCGTGACGAGCGAGAAAGGGGAGTTGAAGACCCATTTCATTACCCTTCCCTTCACCAGCAATGACTTCCTTCCCTCGATCTCGATCAGCGACAAGCTTTTCTTCATGAGTACGTCGAAGAATCTTTCCGAAGATATCGCGGCGAACGCGAAGGCGGGAGACAAGTCGGGAATGTTACTGAGCATGAATTTCGATGCCCTCCGTGCTTTTGGTACCGATTGGTTACGCCTTGTGATGGAGAACACCGAGGAAGTCTTCGGTGGAGACCAGTACAAAGCGGACAGCTTCCGCGAGAACGCGGGAACGATCCAGATGGTGCTCGATATGACCCAGGTGCTCAATCGCCTTGATGCGCGCGTTTTCGTCGAGGACGGTCAGTGGCGCGGTTCGGCCCACCTGAAGATTTCCGATCTTCCGGCTTCGGTGGACTAGTCCACGGGCCTGATCGCCCCTCTCGCAACGATTGTAAAACGGCCGGCGAATGCGAATTCGCCGGCCGTTTGTCTTTTCGGGACGTATCGACGAAAATGTAGCTCGATGTCCCTGAACCTTCCGCCATCCTCGCTAACACCTCCTCCTCCGTCGCGGTTTCAGAAGGAAGGCGATGACTCCGACGGGACCCTGAAAGGCGCGGTCCCGCGACCGCGAAAACCGCGGCTCGGGATCTGGTTCGTCTGGCTTGTGGGCTTTTACACATCCTGGCTAACGATCGTCATAGCGGGAGATCATTGGCACACCCTCCGCGAACACTGGCCGATCACGGTGGCGATGACTTTGGGATCGTATGTCGCTGGTTCGACTCCGATGGGCGGGGGAACCGTGGGCTTTCCCATTCTGGTCCTGCTCTTCGAGCAACCCGCGAATCTCGGGCGAGACTTTAGCTTCGCCATCCAGTCGATCGGGATGTTGAGCGCGAGCATCTTCATCTTCTCCCGACGGATTCCGGTCGCGACGTCGATGCTCGCCGGGGCCATGATCGCAAGCCTGATAGGAACGCCCGTCGGCCTTCAATGGATCGCTCCCCATGTTTCGGATCTCGCGATCAAGCTCGTCTTCGCCATCATTTGGGCCAGCTTCGGGGTGCTGCATTTATTCAAGGCGCGGGAATTCTGCGCTTACTCCGGGATCTCGCCGCACACCGCGAGAACGGACTTTCTGACCGGATTCATGGTCGCTCTCCTCGCCTCCACGACCGTTTCTGCGATCAGTGGAGTCGGCATTGACATGATCCTTTACGCGACGCTAGTGCTTCTCTTCCGGTGCGATCTCAAGGTGGCGATTCCGACCTCGGTCGTCATCATGGCCTTCACCTCACTGGTAGGCATTGGCTTTCGCACGGCGACCGGTTCGATCTTGCCGGGTGTCTTTGAGAACTGGCTCGCGGCAGCTCCGATCGTGGCCCTCGGCGCACCGCTGGGCGTCTTTGTCGTGAATCTCATCGGCCGCTATCCCACGTTGCTCTTCGTGAGCGTGCTCTGCCTCGGACAGTTCGTGTGGACCTGCCAAAGCGAATGGGGGAAGCTCGGCATCGGCGGTTTCGCGGTCGCGCTGATTGCCGTCGCTATCCTTGTCGCGGTTTTCTTCGGCGCCTACCGGTGGGGGCAGTCGCACCGGGCGCGGTGATTCAGAGCCGCGGCTTCGGTGGCTTCACGGGCGCGTCCCAGGCGTGGGCTCCCTGCAGTTTCAATCGGCGCCGATAGATGGTCTCGCGGGTGGCGACATAGAGGGTCTTGCCGTCGGGGCCGCCGAAGGCGACGTAGTTCGTGCGGTTATCGGTGGGCGACGGACGCGGCAGGATGAGTTGCACGCGCCCGGGACTGTCGAAGATCTGCACGCCCATTTCCGTGCCAACGAGTAACTCTCCCGTTGTGGTGGCGGTCATGCCGTCGAGATGGCCTTCGGGAACATTCAGCGGCAATTCGGCGTAGAAATAGGGCTGTTTGTTGGAAAGCGTTCCGTCGGTGGCGATGGAGTAGGAATAGACGAAGCGGCTCGGAAAATGGGCGACGAAGAGGAGCGTCTGGTCGGCGCTCATTCCGATGCCGTTCGGATCCTTGAACTTCGGATCCGCTTCGGTGCGCAGTCCGGTCGCAAGATTGACGTGCCAGACTTTTCCCGCGGGAGGGTCGGTATAGTAGAGGTGTCCGGCGTGGGAAACGACGATGTCATTCGAGGTCGTGCCCTCGGTCACGATCTTGAATTCTCCCGAAACGGTGTCGTAGGCGCGGATCTGCTTGGCTCCGGAGGAGGCGGTGTAGAGCGTTGTTCCATTCGGGCCGAGAGCGATTCCGTTCGCGTTTCCGGTATCACCGGAAATCAGGGATTGCCTGCCGTCCGGCGAGATGCGGAACAGCTCGTTTCCCGGCACATCGGTGAAGTAGAGCGTCCCATCGGAGGCCACGGCCATTCCTTCCGACCAGTCGTGGCCGGTGGTGACGACTTCCCAGCCAGCATCGGGCACGAGGTATTCGGCGGCCCGGGATTTCGAGGATGCAAGATGCGTTCTCACGGGAATCCTGCCGTGATCTTTCCACAGCCAGCGCATGACCTCGGGGAAAATGGCGGCCCCCTGTTCCTGATTGTGGCCCCCTTCTCCCCACGCGTGGTTCACCTCGTAGCCCGCCCAGGTCAGCGCGCGTTCCATCATCTGGTTGGCCATCCACCAGTCGCCGCCGTAAATGTTCTGGTCCGCGCTGCCGTCCTGGAGGAAAACGCGGAGGGGCTTTGGGTCGGTCTTTCGGATGAGGTTCGGGTAGGCATCGCCTCCGCGGAGCGCAACGAAAGTGCCGATCATGCTGTAGACCCGACGGAAGGCGTCGGGACGCTCCCAGGCGGCGGTGAAAGCAGCGATGGCGCCTGAACTTGCACCGCAGATCGCGCGGTCGTCCGGATTGTCGCTGATTTTCAGATTCAGGGTGTCCACGACGTGGGGGATCATTTCCTCGATGAGGAAGCGCGCGTAGGCGTCGCCCATGCCGTCGTATTCGTAACTTCGATTGTAGCGGGCCTCCGCCTGATCGTTCGCAGGGGGAACGACTCCGGGATTGACGAAAAGTCCGATCGTGACCGGCATCTCGCCCTTCGCGATCATGTTGTCGAAGACGATGTGCGCGCGGGCGCCCCCGTTGTCACGGCAGAAGCCGCCACCGTCCTGGAAAACCATCAGGGCGGCCGGTTGCGCCGCGTCGTACTGTGCCGGGACGTAGACCCAATAGTCTCGGGTCGTTCCGGGGAAGATCTTCGAGGTCGCGAAAGTGGAATGCGTGAGTGTTCCCCGTGGAGCGCCTTCCTTCCGGAGGGCTTCCGGAGGCGGCGTGTCGGCGTAGAGGGCCCTCAGCGAGAAGAGGAGGATAAAAGCAGCGTTGCGCATAGGATGCGAACGCTAACAGAGTGACGCGCCATCGTCATCGACGAAATTCGCTTGCGATCCTTCCCGACTATTTCGTCTCTGTTTCCTGGGCCGTAATCGTGACCACGAGCGGGCGATGATCGCTTGCTGTAAACCACTCGGGAGCGGCGTGGATGCGGGATTTCTCGCGTTGGACTTCGGG
>JAHEDC010000179.1 GCA_024641425.1 Verrucomicrobiales bacterium
GTTTCCGGTACATGTAAGAGTTCTTGCCCCGCCGCAGCGTGAGGGTGTCCCAATCCCCGTCGTACCCCCTGACCGCGGCATTCATGCCCATCATGACGGGATCGGCAATGCGGTCGATCTGTTCGCGGGTGAAGGTGTTGGGCCCGACCATCTTCACGAAGTCGATGAAACTGGAATAGTCGTAGGCGGTCTCGTTGTTCCGCATCAGCCACTCGGAATGGTAGCGCACCGGATTGTCGGAATTCTTGTAGGACCAATCGGCGTTGCGGCTGCCGCGCGTTGTCGAGGTCTCGCCCGGAAGCTGGTCCTCGAAGAACCATTCGTCATCGATGCGCAGCAGCGTGCCGTCGCTTCCATTGCCGAAATTCCGGTCGAGGAAATCGTCGGAGATCGGTTCCATGTCGACGCGCAAGGCAGCTCCGTCGCCGTTAATCGCGACACGGACCATTTCCTCCTCCGAGGTCGGGCCGCCTAACAGATAGAGAAAATAACGGGCCATGCGGTCGTCGTAGCGGTCGCTGTTGTCGGCGCCGGAGGGATCGATGACAGCCTTCCGGCGCCCCCTGAAGAGGCGGTCGCCGGGCAGTTTCCATTTCCCGTGGCTGAGGCCACTGCCCGTGTCGCGGGTGAACGGGCTGCCGCTCTTGCGGATCTCGGCGTTGTAGTGGATGTCGGTCTCGTTGAGGATGAAGGTCGCGTTGAAGTAGTGGTTCGACATCCGTGGGAACTTGTAATTGTAAGGGAGTGCCGAGAAACCGGAGGCCGTCATCGCGTTACGGTCATACTGCGAGAGGACGAAGCGCTGGCTCGTGAGGTCGGTGGGCATGGTGGTGCTGACGATCCACATCGCGGGGCGGTCCGGGCCGAGCTTCGGCAGGCGCGTGGTGGCCGCGCCGCTTGTCGCCTCGACGTAGAACTGCACGATGTTGCTGTTCGCCGTGTATTGCGAAACGCGCACGGAATAGAGGCCGTCGCCTGCGCGGACATCGCCGTTGGCGCCGGTGTCGTTCATGGCCACGGTCTGCCACGCGCCGTTGCCGTTGGCATTGTCGAGGCGGTAAATGGCATTGACGGCGGTCAGCGGATTAGCGGAATCCACGCGCGCGGTGAGCGTCACCGCTTGCCCTGTTCCCGGAACCGCTGGGCTGTGCAGGACTCCCGTCACCGTGGGCGCGGGCGAGGCCAGAAGCCGGGAATTGGCCGCACCGGGCGTGCCGAGATTGTTCGGGATGGGAAGGAGGAAGGTCGTCCCGACGGTGTGGTCCCAGGTCTGCGCGATCAGTCGCGGCTTTCCGTAGACCCAGCGGGCGTCGAAACGGATCTCGTAGCTCTGGTTTTGTGTGATGCCGACACAGTCGATCTCGGCCCGGTTCGCCTTGTTGTCACCATGCCCGTCGCAGACCAGATTCAGTTGGCCGTTGTTGACGAAGCTGGCGTAGTGGTTTCCCTGCATGAGCCAACCCGTCGAGCTGTTTCCGTTCGTCGTTTCCTGCGTGACGTTGGTCAGTTGGTTCGCGCCGGTGCCGTTCTGCCGCAGGGTAATGTTCTCCAGAATGACGTGGGCGTCGCCGGTGAGGTGGAAATGGAATTCGCGGTACTCGTTCACATCCCCGCGCGTGTTCAACTGGAGATAGGTGCCGGTGTGGGTGAAGGTCTGCATCGTGCTCTTCTGGCTCTCGTCCGAATCGGCCCACGAGGACGGCGAGTCGTTGTCCATGGACGGATGCTTCAGCTCCATGCTGCTGCCGTCGCCGTCAGCAAGCTCCGGCCAGTCGCCGCTGGGGAGGTAGTCGACCTCATCGACGAGATTGCCCCGGGCGTCCTCCAGTCGGAGCAGTTCGCCGCTGTTCCGCAGCAAGCCTTCGTAATCGCCCGCCACCGCAAGGCCCGCGCCATAGACCGACCGTATCCACGCCGCATCGGCCGCTACCACGAGATAGGCTCCGGCCGCGATCTGCGAGCCGGCGGGAAAGGTGAAGGAAACGCCCTCCGAGAAGCGCCACTGGGAGAGATCGACGGGAGCGGCACCGCGGTTGTAAAGCTCGATGAACTCGCCGTTGCGGTGTTTCGACGGCGGGTCGTACATGATCTCGTTGATCACGATGTCGGCGTTCCGAGCAGGACTATTGGCACTGTCGCGTGTTGGGACCGGGGTGGCATACCACTCGTCGGAACCCGCCGGGAAGGTCTGCGCGCCATCGGTTCCGGCCACACGCCGAATCAGGGCGGAGGCGATGACATTGTCGGAGCCATCCAGTAGAAACAACGGCAGCCGGTCGGTTCCGGGCGGGATCGTGAAGACCGCGTCGACACTGGTGTAGGCCCCGGAGGCGAGAGAGCCCCCGAGTGCCACCTTGTCGGAGAAATCGAGCGCGGAAGCTACGGCAAGGCCGGCCAGGGACACAGTCGAGCCGCTGCGGTTGAAGATCTCCACCCACTCGGTGTTGTTCAGTCCACTGGCGAAGGCGATCTCGCTGAGGGAAAGCGCGTTCCTCAGGGCGCCGGGGGCGGGATCATTCGTGCCGGGCGATCCGCCGCGGTTCGTGCTCGCCCGCCACTGGCGCCAATCATCGGCAAGGCGGTTCGTCGCCTTCAAAACGAGACTGTGCCCCGTGCCGTCCGGGGCATTGGAGAAATTCCCCCGGTCGTTGTAATTCACCGAGGTCATGGTCAAACCGTTCTTGTTCTTCAGGGTGACACGCTCACCCGCGTTGTCGAGCGTCCCCGTCCAAGGGCCGAAGACCCGGGTGGCGGCGGGGATCGCATAGGCGGCCCGCAGCGTCGCCGCATCCACCGGACTGATCAGAATCCGCTCGAAGGCCTTCAGGAAGGTCGCCTGCGCATCCCCGGCCGAGAAGGCCGGGAAGGTGTAGTCGATCCCATCGGAGAATTTCCATTCCGCAATGTCGAAGGGCGTCGCGGTCAGGTTCTGAATCTCGAGGAACTCCGGAAGAGCCCCCGAGGGGTGGTACATGATTTCGCTGATCACGACCTGCTCCGAGCGGAGCGGAAGGGCAGGCGCAAGCAAGAGGCAGCAGAGGACGAGGCGGGGCGAGAGGGGGTTCATCGATCCGGAGCGGGATGGGGTTCTGGAAGGGGAAGCGGCCTCAACCATTCGAAGCGCTTCAGCACAGTGCGGAATGCATGAGCTTAGGAAATCAGCCGTGCCCGGTCAATCCAGAAGTCGCGCCTCCCGCTCTCGGTTCTTCACCAATAGCAGAAGACCACCCGCCGGTGGGAGGAGATATCCGGCGAGTGGTCGCTGCTGCGGTTGGGGGAAGCCGCATTTTGGGGGTTCTGGGGGGGAATTCTTGGGGGATTTTCGCCCGAGAGACTCTGCGTGGCCCTTTCTTGGGGGGGAACCGGCTTTGCCTTTTCTCTCGCGCTCTTATTGTGTAATCTATTTTAGATTCTGTTGCAAGTTTTATTTAGGAATTTTTTTCAGTTCCCATTTTCGGACGCCGTGCTAGACTCGGAGTCGCGTGAAAACTACGAAACCAAACCGCCTGGGAGAAGTGGCGCTGCCGTTCTGGCGGCGGCAGTGGAAGACGCTGGTCGCGCTCATGGACGACCATCCCCTTCCCTTTATCCTGTCGGCGGCGCTGATCTTTCTGTTCGTCGTCTTTTATGCGGTTCCCCTCCGGGGTCTGTCCCACGCGGCCGAATCCCTGCGTCGCTGGAAGCTGGAGATGGTGGGCGGCGAGTATGAGATCGACCGCGGGGTCCGGATCTATGATGTGATCCTTTCCATCGAGCCCGAGGAGCATGACCGGGTTGACCTTGTCTCGATGGGAGGCGTTCCGATGGTGGGGTCGGCCTTCCGCCGCGACATCGAAACCCTCGTCGGCGCGCGGGGCGGAAAAGTGCGGTTTCTCGCGCTTGATCCCCGCGTGAGCGCTCCCGATCATCCCTCGTACCCGCATTTCGAGGCTCTGGCGGCGGATCTCGGGCAGGAAACCTGGGAATTCCGCGCCTCCGTCTGGCATGCGGCGGCCGTTCTCCTTCGGCTGAAGGAGCAACTCGGAGCAGGCCTTGAAATTCACTTTGTCGAGGGCCGCGAGAACGTGGGAGGGAGTGGCGGCTTCATCCGCAAACCCTGGCTGAATGCCTACGGCGAAGCGAATCCGCGGAAGCGCATGGATGTCGTCGCGGCTGATCCCGATGATCATCCCGGCGAAGACTATTCGGCGCGACCCGCGAAGCTTTATGTCGACCGGCCCGACGATGCCGAGGTCGCCGCGCTCGGGAAGCTCTTCGAGGAATGGTGGGAGAAAACAACGGTTCTCGATGCGGCGCTGCGGGAGGAATTCCTGGCCCACCTCGAACCCAACTGATGGCGCGGGCCCTCCAGAGCGTCGATCTCCAGAGTCTCAGCGAGGCCCTCAAGCGGGCCCGCGAGGCCAAGGGCTGGACCTTGCAGCAACTGGCCCACGAGCTGTGGGCGAAGGGTTTTCCCACCTCCCAGAACAAGCTCTGGCGCCTCGAAAACAACCCGCCGAAACGGGTCGACACCGAACTGCTCCTCTGGCTCGAGAAAGTCCTCGGCACCCCCCTCCTCTCCAGCACCGACCCCCAGCCCGTCCTCGTCGACGACGTGACCACCCTCATCGACGCCTTCATCGACAGCCGGGCGAACCCCGAAACCCTCCCCCCACGCCCCTCCTCGGCCCCGCTGGGAGCGATCTACGACCGGCTGCGGGCGTTAATGGAAGGGTGATCCCCGCAGCTTCGACCACCAAGGCCACAGAAGAAGCACGACGCATCGCGTTAATGAGCAGAACTTTCCGGCTCCCTCACTGCGCCTTCTGCACCTCGACGCCTTTGTTGTCGCCGCGGCGTTGCTCGTCGAACTGCTTCCAGTTCCCTTGCTGGATGAATTCGTTGGAGTCGTTGATGTTCCCGAGGTAGTCGGACTTCTTGAGCTGGCGCTGCTGCTTCATCGGGGCTTGCTCCTTGGAGACCTGTTCGAGTTGCTGCTGCATTTGTTGCAGTTCGGGCGCGTTGGCGGCGGCGGGCGGGGTGCCGAGGAACTGGCTCCCGCGGTGGAAGGCATACTGGTTGTCTCCCTTGCGGGCGAGGACGGTGGCATTGCCGGTGATGCCATCGGCCTGGTAAACACCACGGAGATCGGTGTCGCCGCTGTGGAAGGTCTCCTCGCCGGAACCGACGACCTTGACTTCGACCTCGGACTGGTAGCCTTCGTCGAGGACGCTGCGCACGTTGACCCGCACACTGCCCTCGGCGGCGTTTTCCTGGATCTCCAGCTTGAGCGGCGTGACGAGGATCAGCCCGCTCGTGAAGAGGTTATCGCCCCGGCAGATGACAAGATAGGCGCCTTCCTTCTCCAGCGGAAGCTTCGTTTTCTTCGTCTTGTCGCGGTAGTCCTTGCCGTCGCCGAGCGGCACGGTGAGCGAGGCCTCGGGATCGATGCCCGCGAGGTCGACCTGGGTGATGTTGGAAAGGTTCTTCTCGCGCAGGTAAAGCTTGAGCAAGTCAACCTTGTAGACCTGGAGCGCGGCCTCGCGGATATTGCGGTAATCGAGATCAATCTCGACCGCCTCGCCGGGCTTGAACGTCTTCACCTCGGGCATGGCGATCTTCTTTTGCTCGAAATAGGCGATGGCCTCGCCGGCGTCGGGGTATAACTCCCTGACTTTCGCATACCAGTCCATCGCTTCGGACGGCTTGCCGACGGCGTGGTAGATCTGGGCGACGATGTAACGGGCGTAGTCGCGGTCCTTGCTCGTGCCGTCGGCGACCGCACGGGCGGAAGCCAGCGCGGCCTCGTGGTCGTGCTGCCAGAAGTGGCCGAGCGCGGCCATGTATTCGAAGCTGGAGCGGAACTCGCTCTCGGGATGGCGGGCCATCGCCTTCTCGGCCCGGGCGACCACGCCGGGGTAGTCCTTGAGGGCGAAGAAGACATTGACCTCGCTGAATGCCGCGTCGTCGGCGAGCGGATCGGTCGGATACAAGGTGAGGAAGTGATGGAGGAGGCGCTGGCTTTCCTGAAGCATGGCCACTTTCTCGGGCTCGCCTGCCGCGTCCTCCTTCTCCTCGTCGGCGGCGGCCTCGGGGGCAGCGGGACGTTTATCGCGGAGGCGTTTCTCGCGCAAGGCGATCGCGCGGGCCTCGGGGGCGCGCTGGAAGAGCGACTGGCTGAGGGCGAAGTAGGCCCCGACGGCCTCGGCGCTGTCGGGATACTCGCGCCACAGATTCTCCAGATACTTCACCGAGCCCAGATACTGGCCCTGGTCTTCAAGCACGGCGCTGATCCGCGCGTCGTTGAGGAAGCTGGAGTAAATGGCGGCGCGGGAGACGAGCCAGGCGCGTTCGAACTCGCCGATCTCGCGGTAGGCGCGCCCGACGATGAGAATCTTGTCGAAGGGAATGACAAGATCGGGATGGCGCTCGCGGAGGATCTCGAACATGGCGACGGTGCGGTTCGCGTCGAGTTTCTCGCGACCGGTGTGAATCCACAGGAGCATGCGGGCGAGATCCTTCTCGTAAACGGGACGGAAGCCGGGATTATCGAAGAGGACATCGAGATGGGTCTGGGCCTCGTCGAACTTGCCGTCGTTGAAGAGTTTCGTCGCCAGCTCGAAATGCTCGCGGTGGTTCATCTCGTAGGGATCCTCGCTTTTGCCTCCCGGTCCGAGGATGGTCAGTTCAGAGGCCAAACCCATGCGCATTTGGCCGCGGTTGGTCGCATCGCGGAGCACACTCGGGAGCACGCGATAGGTGCCCGGCGCGTGGGCGACCAGCTCGTAGGTCACGTCCTGGATATAACCCGGAACAAAGTGGAGGATCAAACGGGAGCCGACTTTCTCGACGCGCTTGAAGTTACCCCGCGCCGAACCCTCGACGAGTAACATCCCGGCGGGGATCGGTTCCTCCCAAGTCAGGTAGCGCTTGTTCTGCTCGTAGGGGTTCGACGTCTGCACATGGACGCGGACGCGCTGTCCGAGTTCAAGCGTCTTGACCGGCGACGTGCTCTCGTTGTCGAGCGGGACATCGCGGTAACTCAGTTTGTCATGGTAGTAATGCCGGTCGCGGATCTCGGGCGTGCGGAACGATTTCGGATCGTTCATTTCGGGCGAGAAGCCGGAGAGGGTGGCCGCGTAGCGGATCTCCCCCCGGCCGCGCACCTCGAAGCGCACGCTGTTCTCGGCCGCGTTGATCTGATCTCCCGGGAGCGCAAAGAAACGGGTGTTCCGCAAGTCGGCCGAAGTGACCGAGAAGGCCTCCTTATTATTGGCGATAACGGCGACTTCGAAGTCATCCGCTTGCTGCGGGCCTTTCGCGTAATACTCGGCGAGGGAGGCGACGATGGGGCCGAGCGAGCTGCCCGACTCGCGGTCGATGCGCGCGGATTCGCCGAGGAGGAAAGCGGCGGCCCCAGTGGCGGGCGAGGCCTCGCGGTTCACCTTCGCGTAGGCCCAGAGCGCGAGGGCGGTGGTCTCGGCGCGGTCGTTCATGAGCGGACGACTGTCCCCGCCCTTCCAATAGACCGCCGCTTGGCCGCCGGAGTTATCGTGCGTCGCGTTCTTCGCGAGAATGCCGAGCAGGTCACGGGCAAACTCGTCGCGTCCCATGCGGACGAAGGTAGCCGACATATAGGCGAGCGCGGCGTCGCTGAGGTTATTGCGTTCGCGGTAGAGACGGTTCGCGTTCGAGAAGTCGGCCTTGCCGTTGACCGAGAGGGCGTGCAGCAACAACGCCTTGCCCTCGTTGTCGTTCGCGTTCAGCTCGGCGAAGATCTGGTTCAGCTTCGTTTCGCCCTTGGCAAGCGCGTCGGGATGCACGGGGACTCCGGCCTGTCGCGCGGCGGAGAGCGCCCAGTAGGCCGCGGCGGTGGAGACGAGGTTGGAATCGTCCTTCACGAGGTTCCAGGCCCACGATCCATCCTCGGCCTGCGAGACGACGAGCGAGGACGCGAGCGAGGCCACCCGCGAACGCAGGCTTTCGATTACCTCGCTCGCGGCATGGCGGGTGCGGGCGTATTCGAGAGCGCTGGCAGCGGCGAGCAACTGGCTGCCGGGCGTCTGCGCCGTCGGGTTGAGGTAACACGACAGGGCCCGCGCTTGGCCGAGTTGGAACAACTCCGGATTCCAACCGAGCGCGAGATCGATGATGGCTTGCTCGAAAGAGGGACTGAGGCTGACCACGAGTTGCCGGTTCTTGTAAGCCTGGCCCTCGGGTAACTTCAAAGTCACGCCATCGCCATTGGCGGTGATGCCACCGGCATGGCTCGCGTATTCCATCCCCCACGGACGCACGCCGACCATCCTCGCATACGTGTCCGCGTGCTCGCCCGCCTTCGCCGTCGCGGTCACTCCGAGCGCGCTGACGAAGGGCACGGTGAAGGGAGGGAGAAGGAATTCGGTGCTCGCCTGCTTCTTCACGTCTACCTGGATCTCCGCCGCGAAAGGTTGGGCGTCGCCCTCGACGAGCAGCGAGACCGTGGCCTTGCCTTCGAAATCGGTCATGTTATGCACGGTGCCGAGCAAGGGCATGGTGTCGCCTTCCTGGAGTTCCGCCGGAAGGCGCAGGTCGACGAAGAAGTCGCGCCGCGTGATCACCTTTGCCGTGCCCTCGCCGACGAGGGTCTCGACGGTCGCGCCTCGCGAGGTCAGCCGCCATTGACCGGCGGTGGAGGGAAGGGTGAAGGTCGCGCTTGCCTTGCCTTTCTTGTCGGTGATGACGGAGGGAAGCCAACGGCTTTCCTGGTCGAAGGAATGCGAGGGCGGGCTTTTTAGGGGAAGGCCGGCACCCGCATCGGCTGGGGAGGGCGCGGCGATATTTCCAAAGCCCGCTCCAAATGCCGCTCCAAACGAATCCTGTAATTCTAACACCTGCGTAGTTCGCTCCGAAGCCTGCGCGACTTCATTGAGGACATCCGACGTGTAGGTTTGATCCACAACAAACTGACCCGCGACTGCTTGGAAGTTCTCTTGTCGCATTCCCGCAGTGATGGGATTCGCTCCCAACTGATTCTGGATTCGCACCCCCGCTGTGACGGGATTGACCCCAGCCCTGCCATTGAAAACACTCATCTCATTGCTCGCGCAGGCCATGAGCAAAGCGGAGTTCGAGCTATTGAGCGATAACTCCTGATTCTGGATGCCCCAGAGAAACTCGACGGGATTCGCACTTGTCACCGCGAAGGCCCCGTCCGTTCCGTTGGCCGGGTCAGCGGCCCGCCGCATCGATTGCGCGGTATATTGGAAGCCGCAGGTCGAGAAGAGGAGGAACTCGGTGTAACGCTCGGCGCCTTCCTGGAAGAAACTTACGATGGACGGCGTGGTGTCGGGATGGAGGCCGTAGAGGGCTTCGTTGACGAGGGCGAGACTGAGTTCCGCCTCGACGGGATTACCAAGCTGATCGGTAACAACCAGATCAACGCGTCCCTCGGCACCCGGCGCGAAGACTTCCGCTCCTGGCTTGATGATCACTTTCAGCTCGCGCTTCACATTGAAGCGCTTCGTCGCCGCACGCAGATCGCGACCGTCGATCAGGGCGACCGAGACGCGGAAGTTCGGGAAATGGGCGTGCGCGACCGCGATTTCCAGCGGGTTGTCGCCCTTCTTCACCGCGATGATTTCATGGTGGAGGATTTCCTCGCCCTCGTAAGTGAGCAACGCGCGCTGCTTCTCGACCCGCGAGTGGAGGCGCAGCGGAATGGTCGCCCCGACATCCCACGTCGTCTGGTCGGCGAAAAGCCGCAGCTTGTCCGCGTCCTCGTCGTCGGAAATCGTGACGCGCGACTGGCCGGTGACGGTTTGCCCGAAGCGGTCCTGTCCCGAGGCGCGCAGGGTGTAACTTCCGCCCTGTTTCAAAGTGAGCGTCAGCGTCGCCTCGCCGGTTTTTTCGTCGGTCGTCACCTTGTGTTCCTCGACGGTGACCGGCGCGTAGGCGGGTGGTGCGTGGTTGATCCACGGCACCGCCTCCAGGACGGGATCGTTCGGACGTTCGTCCTGGCGGAGGACGGTGACGGTCGCGTCGCGTCCCACTGGCTTTCCGTCAGGGCCGACCGTCTTCACCTTCACTTCGAAGGCCTCGTCGGCGAGGACGAGCGGCTGGTCGGGCTTGAGGCTGATCGTGTAACCGAGTTGGGCGAGAAAGACACTATCGCTCGCCGAGATATTGAAGGCGGGTAAGGTGGCCTGGAAGGGCAGCGGACGACCGGGCTGGAAGCCGGAGGCGTCGAAGTCGATGGCGAGGGTGCCATCGGCGGCGGTGGTGCCGGAAAGCGTGCGGCCGTCGGGCAGGGTGTAATTCACCAGTTGGCCGCCGGCGGGAGCCCCCCAATAATAACGCACCTTCAAGGTCGCCGAGACTTTCTCCCCGCGGAAGTAAACCTGTTGCGGAAAGTCGAAGGCCAGCTCGATCTGTTGTAACTGGAAATCCCGCACGGCAAATCCGCCGGCGTAAGTCGCGCTCCCGTCCTTTTCCGTCACCTGGATCACATAGTCGCCGAGCGACGCGCCTTCGGGAAGATCGAGGGCGGAGTCGAAGGTGCCGAAGTCCGAAAGAACGGCCTCGGATTCGACAAGCAGGCGACCGCCGGGATCGGTGACGCGGAGTTTGTACTCGCGTTTCTCCGGCACCGCGTAGGCCCCGTCGCGGACCTCGCGGATGACCCCGCGGAAGCGCACGGTCTCGCCGGGGCGGTAGGCCGACTTATCGTTGTAGATATATCCCCGCGCGGTAAGCCCGGAGCTGAACTGGAGCCCGCCGAGCGCGATCAGGTTCGAGGCCGCGCCGTTCGGAGCAATGGCGAGGACGCGGAGACTGTCCACGGTCTTCAATTCTTCGAAACGTCCGCGATAGACGCCATCCGCCGCCGTTTCTCCTGTGCCGAAGATCCGCTCGCCGTCGCTGAGAAGAAGGCGCGCCCCGGCCACCGCCTCGCCGCGCCGTTGATCCTCGACATAGACGAGGGCCTCGCGCTTGCTGCTTTTGAGAATGAGATCGATATCCGAGCGCACGACGAGGGTGGTTGCCGACCAGTCGCCGCCCTCGACCTTGATGAGACAGATGCCCGCCTGCTCGCCTTCGAAGGGAATATCGATGTCCTGCTCGAGCGGACGGTATTTCGCGTAGTTATCCAGAGTAACCGCCCACGTCTTGTCCGGCTGGATGAGATCGATGTCGAGATGCTCGATCCGTCCCAGCTCGTGGGTCTTGCGGAAGTAACTCTCGATGTTGAGCGAATATTGGCTGAGCTTGAGTTTCTCGA
>JAHEDC010000180.1 GCA_024641425.1 Verrucomicrobiales bacterium
CAGTCCATGCGGATTTCCCATCGCCACCACCGGCATCCCCTGTTTCAGCGTATCCGAATCCCCGAGCGGCAGCGGTTGCAGGCCCTTGGCGTCAATCCGCACGATGGCGAGGTCCAGCGGACCGTCCCAGGCATGAACGGCGGTTACCGGATGCACGCTTCCGTCTGAAAGCTCGATATTGATCTCCCGCGCCTCACCAATGACATGCTTGCAGGTGGCAATCAGCCCGTCCTCCGAGATCACGAAGCCCGACCCGGTTCCATTGACGGTGCCATTGCGCCCGAAATGCGAGACAATGACCAGCGATGGCCTCAGGCGCGCGGCGAGATCCTCCACACTCCCTCCACCGTCAGAATCGGTTGCCTCCTCGACGGCTGCCTCATCGGGCTTGAGCCCAAAGGCCTTTTCGAGCTCGGGTGACACGGCTTGCGGCGCTTTTTCCTCTGCCCCGGAATCGACCGGACAGATCAACGCCGAGGCAAGCGCTGTCATCAGAATGCACGGGCGGTTCAATCGGGAGAGAGTCATTGGATTGTGGATTTCCATCCAGACTAGCGCACCGCAGCCACCGGGAAAAGGGCGAAAGCATCACCGGGCTCTCGCCAGGGATCCAGCAGCGGCCTCGACGTGTGTTCGGAAGATTACCGGAATCGCCACATTTTTCCGCTTGCAAAGAGACTCGAATGCCGTTCATTCCCGCTCCGCGAGTCCCATGATTTGCCGTAGGTCCCTGGGCGGACGCATCGAATGATCGATGCACTCCGCCAACTCGCCAGGGGAAACCCGGCTAACCCAATCCGATACCATGCCTGTTAGATTAGCTCGATTCGAGATGCCCGACAGACTCGTCAAGGACGAGTCCACCGCGACGGAGAAGTACGCGAAATTCACCGCCGAGCCCTTTGATGGGGGCTATGGCCACACGATCGGAAACTCCCTGCGCAGGGTGCTGCTTTCCTCCCTCGAAGGGGCCGCCATCACTTCGGTGAAAATCAAGGGCGCTCCCCACGAATTCGCCACCCTCCCCGGCATCGTCGAGGACACCACCGACATCGTCCTCAACCTCAAGCTCATCAAGTTCCGCCATTTCGAGAACAAGGAACCCAAAACCCTCCTGCTTTCGGTCAACAAGGAAGGGGCCGTCACCGCCGGCGACATCACCGAGGACTCGCAGTACGAGGTCATCAATAAGGACCAGATCATCTGCACCCTCGACCGCAAGGTGAAGTTCGAGTGCGAACTCGAAGTCCGCGTAGGCCGCGGTTTCGCCTCCAACGAGGACAACAACCGCCCGGACATGCCCATCGGCGTCATCCCGATCGACTCCATCTTCTCCCCGGTGACGCGGGTAAAATACGCCGTCGAAAACACCCGTGTCGGCCAGAAGACCGACTTCGACCGCCTCATTCTCGAGATCTGGACGGACGGACGCATCGAGCCCCACGCCTCCCTCACCCAGGCCTCGGCCATTCTCCGCCACCACCTCGATGTCTTCGTCGGCTACGACGACAGCCAGATCGAGTTCGAGGAAGCGCCGGAAGCCCAGAGCGAGGAGAACGCCGAACTCAAGAAGCTCCTCAACATGAGCGTCAACGAGATCGAACTCTCCGTGCGTGCTGCCAATTGCCTCAACAACGCCAATATCACCTCCGTCGGACAACTCGCGATGAAGTCCGAGGCCGAAATGCTGAAATACCGCAATTTCGGTAAAAAATCACTCAATGAGATCAAGGACAAGCTCCAGGATCTTGGACTCACCCTCGGCATGCAGCTCGATCCAAGTCTGCTCGAGCCCGGCGGCTACGGCGGCGGATTCAGCTCGGACTACGACGATGACGATGACGGCCCGCTCGGCGGACTCGATGCCCTCATCAATGCCAACCTCGACGACGAGGATTAGGGTCCGGAGTTCCCATTTCCAGTCGGCGCGGGCGAAGTCCCCGAGGGATTTCGCCCGCGTCGTTCTCACCGCATTTTCGCGTTGCGGATAATTTCTCCCTAGTGTATAAATCCCACCCCGCCACCCGGCGGCCTCCTTTTTCCGTCCCCGTAACCTTCCAAGACGCGCCGAGTTGGCGCTTCCGACCATGAGACATCGCCGCAAAACCGTCAAGCTCCAGCGCACCTCCAGCCATCGCGACGCCATGCTCGCCAATATAGCGTGCAGCATGATCGAGCACAGCCAGATCCGCACGACCCTTTCCAAGGCGAAGGCGCTCCGCCCGCTCGCGGATCGTCTCGTCACACTCGGCAAGCGCGGCAGCATTCACGCCCGCCGCCGCGCCGACGCGATTCTGGGCAGCACCACCCTTTCCAAGCGTTCGGTGAAGAAACTCTTCGAAGAAATCGCCCCCGCGTCCGCTAACCGTCAGGGGGGCTATTCCCGCATCACCAAGCTCGGCCAACGCCACAGTGACGCCGCCCCCATGGCTTACATCTCGTGGGTCGACATGCACGTGGCCGCCGAAGAAGAGGCTGTGCCCGCGCCCGCTGAAAAGAAGGCGAAGAAGTAAGACATCGCCCCTCTTTCAAGCTGTTTTCAAGAAGAGGCTCGCTTCGGCGGGCCTCTTTTTTTATGGTACCCGCATCCATGCCCGACGCCTATCCCACCGATGCTCCCATCCGCACGTGTTCGTTTGCCGCCATCGACTTCGAATCCGCAGGCGCCCTCCCCGGTCACACCGATGTCCCGGTGCAGATCGGCCTTGCCATCATGGACGACGGCCACACCCAAAACGCCATCCCGCCGGCGAACTTCCTCCGTAGCTACCTCCACGCCGAGCGCCCCATCGCCTGGTCCGCGAGAAAAGTCCACGGCATCACCGATGAGGATATCGCGGGAGCACCCCCTCTCCTCGCACTCTGGCCCGAAGTCGCCGGTCACCTTGGTTCCCGCTGCCCGGTCGCCCACGGATCCGGAACCGAGAAGCGCTTTCTCCGCGCCTTTCCCCTCCACGGCTTCGGCCCCTGGGTCGACACCTTGAAACTCGCCCACGCCGCCTATCCCGAGGCTCCCACCCACTCCCTGGGCGCCCTGCTCGAATCCCTCGGTCTCCGGCCTGTCCTGGACACGCTCTGTCCCGGCCTGCGCTGGCACGACGCCCTTTACGACGCGGTGGCCTCCCTCCTTTTCCTCCGCCATCTCATCGAGGCCTGCGACCTCGCCGACGACCCGCTGGAAGCGCTCGTCCATCCGGATCGCGACGCATACTACCGGCGCCGCCATGCCGCACGAGGCTGAGATGGCCTTGCGCAGCCATCGTCCCCGGAATAGCCTTTGGCCGAAATGAATCCGCTCCGGAAATGCGCTCTTGTCCTTGCCGCGATCTCCCTTGCCGCCTGCTCCAAGGAGGATCCGGATCCCGGCCCCGCTTCCGGCGTCCTGAGGGCCCCCATTGAACTCACCCGCTCCGCGTGGATCTGGAACCGGAGCGAGCCGCTTACCCAAACCGAGGCCGAACACCTCCGCGCCGCCGGCATCACCCGCCTTTACTGGCATAGCGCCGAGATCGTCCGCGTCTCCAACGTCTGGCAATTTCCCCAGGAGAATCCCGTCTTCGCGCCGCCTGTCCCCGAAGGCTTCGAGCGGATCCCTGTCCTCCGGCTCGCCGCGACCGCCGATACCGCATCGACCCGGGGCAGCTTTCCCGCGCTGGGCGAATTCATCGCCGCCTATCTCCAGCGCGATCCCGCTACAGCCCTTCAGATCGACTACGACTGCCCCGAGGATCTCCTTGCCCGCTATGCCGAACTTCTCGGATACATCCGCTCGATCGCGAAGCCCGAACGCCTCTCCGTGACCGCCCTCGCCGGTTGGGCGGGCAAACCCGGTTTCGACGCCCTCCAGCAGCAGGCCGACGAGATCGCCGTCCTGCTCTATGACCTCCGCCCCGACTTTCCCGCCGACATCGCGGCCGGGAAAGCAATCCCCATCGTCGATCTCGAAACCATTCGGGCCACCCTGCCCCGTTGGCGCCAACACTGCCGTACCCCCTGGCTTGCCGGGCTCCCCAACTTCTCCCGCCTCTCCGTCTTCGACAACGCCGGGCTCCTCAACTGTCACCTCCACGACTGGAACCGCGACGCCCTCGTCTTCTTCCACCCCGACCTCGAAATCACCGACGCATCCGCCGACGACGGCCTCACCTGGCTTGCCGCGAAAGTCCCCGCCCTCCTCGCCGGCGGCCACAGCATCGCCCCCTCACAGCGCCTCCTCCTACGCCAGCCCGTCAGCGAGTCCCTTCGGGAAAGCGCGCGCCTTGCCGCCGAATCCGGAGCCACCGGCATCACCTGGTTTCCCCTTCCAGTACCCGACGTCGGCACCGGATTCACCCCCAGCCACCTCACCGCGCTCCTCGATAACAACCCGACGCCCGGCGCGCCGAACCTCAGCGTCACGCACAGCACCTCCACCGGCATTCTCACCCTCGCCAATAACGGACCGTACGATCTCCCGACCCGCGTCATGGGCCTCGACGGCCCCGCCGACCGCGGGTGGCAGTTCGAGATCGACGGTGGACGGGAAGCCGCCTTCACCGAAGCCGGCCCCGGAACCTTCGTCCGGATGCTCGGCCACACCGCGGCCGATTCCCCGAAGCCCGTCAACGCGTCCGCCCAGACCGCCCAACACCTCACCTTCTGGTTCACCGGTCTCCCCGCAGGCACCCGCATCGACTCCGCGCCCATCCGCACGGATGCGAAACTCCGCTGGCGCCTCGACCGCGGGGATTGGCAGGCAATCCCGGCCGTTCCCTGATCGTATCCCCCACCTCCCCGCTGGCCATAACTCCGTGTCGGGAGTGCATCCCGCACTGGCGCGGACACCCCTGGGGTAGGATGCTCCCACCGCACTCCGTGCCGCCCGCCACGCCGGGCTCAGCCCATCACCTGGCGGTAGAGCTTCTCGAAATCCTCCACAGCGAGCTCGACAGGGTTGAACCGGGCGGTCCACTGTGCCGCGGCTTCAGCGGCGAGTTGGGAGATCAGCGCGGTGTTAGCGTCGAGGGTGGCCGGCATGTCGACGATCCGAAGCAGTTCCTCGATTCGGCCCGCCAGGTCGCCGGGGTAGAGTTCGCGGTAGATGGCAGCGCACTCGGGATCAAGAGTCATATTGAAACGGATCACATGGGGAAGCAGCATGCCGACGGCGACTCCATGGACGATGCCGAAATGGGCGGTAAGCGGGTTCGCGGCGGCATGGGCGGCGCCGAGCATGCTATTCTCAATGGCCGTACCCGCGAGCGCCGCGCCGACCTGCATCCGAGCGCGTCCCCCAAGCGACCCGGGATGATCGGCGACTTCCTCCAACCCGTGGTTGAGGAGAGCGAACGCCGCTTTCGAGTAGGACGAGGAGGTGGGATTCCGCGACTTCGTCACGGCGGTCTCGATGGCATGGGTCAAGGCGTCGATGCCGGTATGGGCGGTAACGGCGCGGGGCTGGGTGACGGTGAGCTCGGGGTCGAGGATGGCCACGGCGGCGGCGGCCTTTTTGTCCCCGCAGGCCATTTTCATGTGCGAGGCGGCGTCCGCGATGAGGGCGAAGGACTGGCACTCGCTACCTGTTCCGGCCGTGGTCGGAATGGCCACAAGGGGGAGCATGGTCCGCGTCACCTTGCCGATTCCCCAATAGTCCTGCATCCGCCCGCCGTTGGTGAGGATAAAATTACAGCCTTTCGCCGTATCCATGCTGCTGCCGCCCCCGAGACCAACAATCAACTCGACCCCTCCCTCGCGGGCCACGGCGACGCAGCGGTCGATGTCGTCGGTATCCGGATTCTCGCGGACTTCCCCGAAGAGGGTGACCGCCAAGCCCGCCGCCTCGAGGTTCTCCGCCAAGAGGGCGGCGTGTCCGGCCTTGAGGATGCCCTTGTCGGTGACGAGGAGGACGCGCTTTCCGCCGAGAGAGGCGCAGATTTCTCCGGCCCCCGCCACCGCACCCGCCCCAAAGATGACACGAGTGGGAATGGCGTCGAAGCGGGCAAGCTCCGGAGTCCCACCCGCGACGCCCTCGAGAAGCCGCTCCAGCGTGAGCGTGTCGATCTCCATTCTATGCGGCGACATGCGCGACCTGGATCGAACGGCGTTTGTAGAGGAATTCGAAGAGGTTGCCCTCGTGTGGCTGATCCCATTCGACGTGATTCGTGGCCATTGGCCCGACATTCAGACGCTCGATGTGCGAGGCGGCGATGAGTTCGTCGATCCACGCCTTATCCCTCGTGATCGCGGCTACGGCGAGCGATTTCCCGATGGCGCCGAGCATTTCCACCTGCGGCATCTCGATGACGCTCGCGTAGGGGAAGAGGAACTCGGTGTTGCCCAACGAGTGCTCGATCGAGTCGCAGCGTGTTATCGTCGGCACCAGGTAATGCATGCCCGCGAGTTGCTGGTAGCGGGGCTCGCCCTTGCGGAGGGCGAGGCTGATGTCCCGTGCGCCGCCCTGGGCCAGGCCTGATTCGATGGCACCGTCGATCCATTCCGACATCTTCGGATTGGCAAAGCCGGAGAGGTTCGCTTCCGGATCCTCGGCGTCGCGCGGCACCATGCCGACGAGGCGTTCGGCGACGGCGGCGGCAATTTCGTCTCCGTACTTCGGAACGACGATACAGGAGGCGTTAATGCAACTGCGACCGCTGTTGGCGGAAACGGAATGCACCATGATGTCGAGGTAGTCGCGCCAGTTCTCGATCTCGTCGTCGCCGAGGAGAATCTTGCTCCGGCCCGCGCCGTGGACTTCGACGCGCGGGTCATTCTCGTGCTGACGCACGGTATCATCGCCGCCGAAGAGCATGACCCGCCCGCTCCTGCGGATGATCGCGTTGGATCCCTCGTGGTCGGCCGGATAGAATCCGAAAGCCTCCCTTGGCGCACCCGCCTTGATGAAAGCCTGGATCATGCGCCAGGGCGTCCAGGGCTCCTCGCGGCCGGGCTTCAGGATGACCGGGATTTTCATCGCGATGGACGGGGCCCAGAGCGCATTGACGGCCGGCGAATTGCTGGGAAGCACGACGCCCAGGACGTCGGTGTTGGCGGTGAAACTGACGCGCACGCCATTCTGCTCGTAGAAGCCGGAATCGAGGGCCTCGGGGTCGAGCCCCCGGCTCAGCCCCTTGAAGATCGTCGGCACCTGCGTGAGGACATGGTGGAGCCGCTTCATGTTCATCCGGAGGAGCGAATGCGGGAGGCCACCGGTGGACGAGAGCGCGCGCACGTAGTCGTCGGGGGATTGCGGGTACTCCTCGGCACCCACAGGGAGCGTGCTGTTGAGGAAATGGTCGGCGGCCTCCAACGTGATGTCGAGAAGGTCGCGGGCCTTGAATTTCCGAAGCGCGGCGTGTGCGGCGGCCATGCTCGCGAGGTCTCGCTTAATGAGACCGGAGTTGGCGAAGGTGACGGTGGCCGCGGTTTCCTCAGTACCAAGTCTTGGAATCGATTGGGTGTCGAGGCTGCGGTAATATGCGCCGTTTCGGAGAACGGTGATGGTGGGTACGGGCATGGCGGCGGCTCAGTTGGATTAGTAGACGCCTTCAATGACCTTTCCCTCGAGGGCTCCGAAGGGCCGGACGTCGCCGACTCCGTCCCAAGGATAGGGTTCATGCGGTTTGCGGCGGATGGCTTCGTCCCGCTCGAGGAAGCGCGGCATGAAGAACTCGTGGGTGAGCGTGGTCAGCTCGACGCGTCCATACTCGTCGTACTCGACCGTACGCGCGGTGTCGTTGGCATCGACGACGCGGAGGACGGCGCGGGGTTGGGGTGCGTAATAGGTCACGCTGTAGGTCTTGTCCAGCGGGATGCTACAAGCAAGTCCCATGAGAGTGTTCCCGTAAGTCGGGACGAGTTGGGTTTTCCCTTCGAGAACTTCCTCACACCAGAACCGAACGGACTGCGGCGTCATCGTGGTGCCACCGCAAAAGATGCCCTTGATCCCGTGCGAGGGGATCGAGATGCGCTCGCCGATGGATTCGAGAATCCGGGGCGTCGTGAACATGCAGGAAATGTTCCGGTGCTTGATGATCTCGACGGCCTGGTCAACGACGTGCTTCTGGTAGCGCTCGACTTCATCGAGCTGCTTGCGCGCGATGAGTTTCTTCACCCAGCGGGGGTCGAGATCGACGAAGTAGCAGCTCCCGCCCCGGAAATTCGCGAGATGCTCGACGGCGAGGCGAAGGCGGCGAGGGCCCGTCGGGCCCACCATGATCCAGTTGCCGTTTCGGGGAAAGCTTTCATCGGAGAGCGTGCCGGAGAACATCTCGTAGTCGTGCTTGTAGTCCTCCCAGCCGATGCGCTGTTTCGGAAGTCCGGTCGTACCGCCTGTCTCGAAGATATTGAAAGGCTTTCCCTTGTAGGCGTTCGGAACAAAGCGCTCATTCGGCTCGTCACGGAGCCATTCGTCCTTGAAGTGGTCGAATTTCACCATGTCGGCATAACGCGTAACCTCCTCGCGCGGATCCCAGCCGACCGACTGTTTCCAATCGAGCCAGAAAGGCGTTCCGGTTTCAGGGGAGAAATGCCACCGCATCATTTCCCGCACGCGGGCATCGAGTTCATTCTGGGCGTCGTCGGATGTCATGGATGGTAAAACTTGCGAAGCCCGAAAAAATGAAACGCGTTAGGCTCCCGTCACCCTACGACTTCTTCCGGTCTTCGGACTTCTCGTTTCGGAAATCGCTTGGAAAGCTAGTCTGCCTCGGGTTTCGCCCCTTTCTGAAAGGCGTGAACATGGGTCTGGGTGCCGATGTAGAGGACCCCGTTCGCGGCCACAGGAGCGCCATAGATGGGAGCGCTGAATTCCACGCGACCGAGTTCTTTCATTTCGCGTCCGGCGGCAAGAATGATGACCTCGCCATCCTCGTTCGGGATGTAAACCTTTCCATCGGCAACGAGCGTGGAACTCCAGATGTGGCTTTTCGTGTCAAAGACCCAAATCGGCTTGCCTGTGTCCGCTTCCAAGGCGTGAACACGACCGCGGTAATCGGCCTCGTAGACAATGCCATCGGCGATGGACGGGGTTGAGATCGTGCGTTCGATGTCCTTGTACGTCCACACCGGCTTGCCGCTCTCAAGGTCGATGCAGCTGAGCATCCCGACGCCCTCGCCGTGCTCGGGATCCTGGCCGATCGCGACGTAGACTTTTCCGTCATGGACGACCGGCGTGGCGATGATCTCGCTCGGGCCATCAAAGGTGGCGTATTTGATCGGCTTGCCGTCCTTGTCCTTGCGGTATTCCGGGGGGACGCAATCGACGGACCAGATCTTCTGGAGGATGTCGAAACCCTCCTCGTCCTTTTTTGTCTCCGTGCTGAAGGCGTAGCAGAAACCGTCGCCGGCTCCGAAGATGACCGCGGGCTTTCCGTCGATTTCGGCGGCGGCAGGCGAGGCCCAGTTGCAGTGCATGATGCGGTGCCCTATCCCTTCGGCTTCCTCTCCCACAAGTTCGCCGGTCTCGGGATCGAGTGCGATGAGGGTCGGGGCCTGGGGGGCAGGGAGGTTGGTGTGCGACCAATCGACCCCGTTGGATGTCGTCACCCAGAGTTTGCCGCCTTGATGCAGCACCGAACTGCTCGTCACATTGTGCGGGAAGACTCCGAGTTCCTCGCGCATATCGTAGACCCAGATGATGTCTCCATCCTTCGGCCCGGGCTCAACAGGCGGCTTGCCTTCCTCCGCCATGTATTTCGCCTCGTCCTTGAACGGGCCGTCATTGCCGTTAGCCATGCCGTTCATGTCGACACAGATGACTTCACAGCGGTTCGACACGAAGTAGGCACGGTCGCCGACAATGTCCGCAGAGGAACAGACGCCGAGATATTCCCAATCCGATACCTTGCCGGCCCCGAGCTTCGGGATCACAAGTTGCCAGAGGAATTCCCCGGTCGCCTCGTCGACACACATCACCACGCCGCGATCTCCGATGTGCTTCGTGTCGCGCGGTTCCTCATTGTTGGTGCCGATGAGCACCTTCCCGCCTCCAATCGTGGGCGTGCCGTAGGTGGAAGAACCGGCCTTGAAAACCCATTTCGTATCCTTGGTCGTGGCGGGGTCAATGGTGTCGGTGCCCTTGATCTTCTTGCCAGGGACGAAGTCGAGGGGGAGATTCTTCTCCTCGGAAACCATATTGCGACTGGGCGTGCCGCCCCACATCGGCCAGTCCTTGGCGAGAGCGATACCGCCTCCGGCGAGGACGACGGCGGCGGAGACAGAGAGGATTTTACCGTGGTTGTTCATTTCTTGTTCGGATTCGGGGTGATGGAAATATTGTCAATGTAAACGCGCTTCTGGCTCTGCGGCGAGAAGCCGAAGAGCCCGGGCGAGCCCGAGGTGTTGGCACGATTGTGCTTGAATTCGACGTTCCAGGCCTCGGGTTCTTTCTGATCCCGTTCCCAAGCCTTGCCCCGGATAACGCCCGAGCCGTCGGCCTTCACGTCAACCTGGGTTTTCAGGCGGTACCAGACGTTCGCCTTGATCGTGAACGGTGCGGCGACACGAATGCGCTCATAGTTCGAGCTGATTTCAATCTCGTTCGCGTTTCCTTTCAAGACCACGACATAGCGCTGGTTGATAAGCCCTACGTCGGATTTCACGCGGCGGTTGCCATCGGTCATCACATCTGCCTGCAGCACGTAATCGGATTGATCCTCATGGCCGAAATAGGTGATGGCGCGCTGAAAGAGGATCTTATCGAGCGTCTTGGCCATTGCTTTCGTGCCATCGATCTCGCGGATCTCCCATTTGAATCGCGCGCCAATCCATGGCAGCGGCGGATAGGCGAATTTCACCGCATCAACCGGATGGTCCTCAGGCAGCTCGTAGCCCTCAAAGTCCTCGGCGTAGGGCATGGTCGGGAGCGCGCGCCCACGGAGGGTTCCCTTGATGTCCCCGACCACGCCCATAAAGGCACCCGCGGACACCTTCGCATCGTCCTTCGTGACGAGATTGCCCTGCTCATCGAAGGTAGCGTCCATCTCCGATTTCACCTTCGCGGTCGGCGGAATAAAGGACTTCCAGCTCGCCTTTTCGACCGTACCGGTAACGAATCCGTTCACATCGGTCGAAAAGAGGCGGAATGGCTGAGTCTCCCCCGGAGCCATCGTAACGTCGTTCGGTATCGCCAGAAGTCCGGCCGACTTCCCGACCTCGGGCATCGCGGGCTTGGGCCACTCCGGCGCAGCGATCTTTTCGGTGCCGAATTTCCAGCAGTAAAGCTTCTCGGTGGTGTGGACGTAGAG
>JAHEDC010000656.1 GCA_024641425.1 Verrucomicrobiales bacterium
AGAACACCACCATCACCCGCACCTCCCTCCACTTCCGCGAGGGTAGCTCGGACAAGGAATACCACGTCGCCGTGGAGCCGGAGGGCGGAGGCCACATCGTCACCTTCGCCTACGGCCGTCGCGGCGGCACGCTGAACACCGGGAGGAAGACTCCCGTCGCCGTCTCCCTCGCGGAGGCGAACGCCCTCCACGACAAGCTCGTCCGCCAGAAGACCGCCAAGGGCTACCGTCCGGTCGGCGGAGAACCCCTGCCCATCGCGCACGCCATCGACTCCGGGGAGGACACGGGCATCCGCTGCCAGCTCCTCAACCCGGTCGACGAGGGCGAGGTCGAACGCCTGATTGACGATGACCGCTACTGCCTCCAGGAGAAGATGGACGGCCGCCGCCTCCTGGTGCGGAAGAGCGGCGGCACGATCACCGGCATCAACCGCCGGGGACTCGTCGTCTCCGTTCCCGAACCGATCCGCGAGGCCGTGGGCAAGCTTCCCCTCGATGTCCTCCTCGACGGCGAGGCGGTCGGCGACACCCTCCACGCCTTCGACCTCCTGGAAGTGAACGGCCACGACATCCGCCAGCAGGCCTACCTGAGCCGGTATGCGGGGCTCCTCGCCCTCATTCCTCATCGCAACCGGGCCCTCCGGTGCGTCGGCATCGCCCTCGACATCGAGGACAAGCGCGCCGCCTATGAACAACTCCGCCGCGCCGGGAAGGAGGGAGTCGTCTTCAAGGAAACCAACGCGCCCTTCAACGCGGGCCGACCGAATTCCGGCGGCACGCAGTTGAAGTTCAAGTTCGTCGAGACAGCCTCCTTCATCGTGACCGGGATCAATCGGGCGAGAAGCGTCACTCTCGGCCTCTTCGACGGCGACGCGAACGTTCCCGCAGGCAACGTCACCATCCCGCCCAACCACGCTATCCCCCGGGTCGGCGCGATCATCGATGTCCGCTATCTCTTTGCCTATCGGCAGAGCGGAGCCGTCTACCAGCCCGTCTATCTCGGCGAACGGGATGACATCCCGGCCGGCGAGTGCGGGATCGGTCAGCTCAAATACAAGGCGGAACCCAAGGGAGCCGCCGCCTGAGCCTGATAATTCTTCGGCAGGGAACCGCACGAGGCAAGCCCGACCGCGCGACACACCAACCAGCGCGACCGGTGAAACAAGGGCCGCCATGGAGCCATCCCCCGGGGACTCCATGGCGGCCCATTTCCATTCTCCACCAACCATCCACCCAATCCTACAATGAAGATCACCCAAGTATTGATCACCCCCATGCCCCGCCCAATGCCCGAAGGCATGTTCGACCCCATGCCCGAGATCGTCGCCACCTTCGAGGACGGCTCCCGCAAGACCCTCTTCGCGTTCTACCCCGACGAGGTCTCGTTCCGCCCGTCCGAGTTCGTCGGCCTCACCGAGCAGGAGGCCCACACCCTTTACCAGCAAAAGGACACCGCCTACCTCCGGTCGTGACACACTGATTCCCCGGGACTCCGCCATGTGCGGGGCTCCGGGGAAGGCGTTACCTCATTTTACCTCGTTGAACGGGGGCACCCGCCGAAAGTGCGAAACAATCCTTACGCTATCAATCCGGCGCATGGCCTCGGCGGCGGCGGCGAAGAAATGGCCGCGGTTCTCGAACGCGCGGTCGCCCAGCCGCAGCCAGGCCTCGTGCACCAGCGCCGTCGGCTGCAGCGTCTGGCCCGACCGTTCGCCGGCCATCCTGGTGGCCGCGATCCGCCTCAACTGGGAATGGATGAGGGTCATCAATGCCCCGTCCGCGCACGGATCTCCCTGTCGAACGGCATTGAGAAGGGTTGTGATGTGTTCCTCTTCAGATTCGCCGGCGAGCATGCCGCAGATTACAACGCACGGGTCGGGAGGCGCAATGGATATCCGTCCGGGATCCTGTCGAACATCGAGGTTTCGGTATCTCGGTTCTGCGTCGTGACACGTTCCTCGACGGCCCATGGCGGATCATCGACGTTGAGGAACACTCCGCCGCCCGGGGAGGTAACGAACTCCACCTCGACGATGGCCGGGTGCTCGACATCGATGCCGGGACTGGTTTCCCATCATGGGCGGGGCACCCGGCCCGCCGTCGGCGGGAGGGACGCCGGACCGTAAAAGCAATTTCCTAACAGCTCCACCCGAAAAACCTCCAACAGCCACCCAGATCCTCCTCATCCCCGCACCGCCCAAACGCAGGGCTCGTGACATGCGCCCCCTCTGGCGCGACCTCATCATGCGCGTCTGGGGTGCCGACCCGCTCGTCTGCCCCAGCTGCAAGGACACGATGAAGGTCGCCGGCACCATGATCCGCGGGGAAGAGGTTGAGTTCTTCCTGCGCCTCCACGGAATGTGGGAAGGGATCATCGCCCTGCCCCCACCCCCGAACCCGCCCTACGACATCGAGACGATGGAGCCGCTCGCGATCCCGCCACAGTGGGGCTGGACCGACGAGGCCGAGGCACCACCCGCCGAATGGTGGGCGGGCAGCGGGCCGGCCTGGCAGGCTCCAGAACTCCAGCTCGACGAGGACTGGGTGCTCGTGCTCGACGGCGACCCAGACCCCGGCGACGAATGGCCGGTCTACTCCTACGACTGAGTGAGCCTTATGCCAATTTCAGGATCGGGAACGTACCGCCGTGTCCAGACGCCACCGATTTTACCCCTGGATCAGGAGTTCTTGCGATCCGAAGCGATCTTTTGGCTTGAAGAAGCCCAGGATCCCCGGTCAAGTGGGGTTAATGAACGGGATTTGCCCCCTTCCTCCCCCTGCACCCCCTCCAGCCCCGACCGGCAGGCGCCCAGGACGCCGGGGTCAGAAAAGCAATTCCCTAGCAATAACTCCGTTCAACGTCGCGCGACGACGCCTGAAACGTAGCACGGAATTGCATTCCGTAGCTTGTCCCGCCATCTCCTGTGTTTCCTCGCATCCACCTCGCATCCACTACGCATTCGCTTAAGTCAGCGCCTTTCGGGTCGGGACGAAATATTTGCAAA
>JAHEDC010000181.1:0-7073 GCA_024641425.1 Verrucomicrobiales bacterium
TCGGTCGGCACCCGCACCACGCTGAAGGCCTTCCGGTTGCCCCGCACGTAGCGGTCCAGCCGCTGGCACAGCGCCCGCGCGTCGATCCTGTCCGTCTTCACCCCCTTGCCCCGTTCGTCCCAGTCCTGCGGTTGCACCACCAAGTTGCTCACCCCCAGCGCCTCGAGCTTGCGGTGCAGGTAGTAGCCGAAAGCCCCGGCCTCGTAACAGGTGTGGACTTCGCAGGCGAGATCCTGTTGTTTGGCCACGAAGCGCAACAGCGCATCGAAGTCCATCTTTTGAACCGGTTGCGGCGTGGCCCCGTCGGGCTGCCGGGCGACATCATACCACTTCGCGTGGGCGTCGATGCCGAGTTTGATCGTGTCGTAGGATTTGGTAGTCTTCTTTGTCTTGTCTTCAGTCTTCATGCTTGTCAGGTTGGCGGCTTCCACCCCCGCCTGACAACCCATGTCATCTAGCAGTTAATTTCGCTCGATCGCGGAGAAATCGTCCAATGCGACATGGCTGAGATTTATACGGTTCGCAAAGGACGCGTAGGCCAGATAGGCGGCGATGCACTCGCGGTTTGCCAACCACTCGGGTTGGTAGAGTGGCGGAACGATCCAGCCCGAGTCGATAAACGGCTCCAATTCGGTAACATCGCCCATCGTCAACCGCCCGACAAACAGGTAGGTGGGAAAATGAAGCTTCTCGGATTGGATCGCTTTCCGAAGGAAGGTATGCACGAAAAGAAGTCCCTCGAGATAGACGTTATCCTTGGTGAACACGATCTTGCCTTTCGGATCGCCGCCACGGAAAACGCGTGCCGATGAAGCGAAGGCCTCATGCTCGGATTGGCCCTCATGGAGGAAGAACTCAAAAATGTCGATGAAATTGGCACCATTGAGAGCCCGTTCGACCGCTTCGATGCGAAGCGCGATCCGCTTTAGGCGCCAGACGTCCATCGCCCCGGTGATGAATTCGGCGAAGGTGGCGATGCCCTCCTGCGTCATGGTCGTTCGCGGAGCCCCGAGGCCAAGGCTCTTCAGGTTCGGCTGTTCCCTCCCGTTAAGCATGGTGCCGGCATGCACCAGACCCTCGTGTTCGGCGAGTTGCCGGACATCATGGGACGTGAACAGGGTGTTACCGCGAATCCGAAGGCGCCGGGCGCCGGCCGCAGCCTTCGAAGCCAGATCCGGATCGATTGCGACCTCCAGAGGATGGGCTGTGAAGACCGGAGCAAAACGCGCCGAGAGTAGCTCGGCGAGCGCTTCGGACGAAATGTCACCCACCGGGACCGGCATGTTCAGGATATGCCCGTAATCATCGACGGCGCGGATGAAGTGCTCCCCCGCTTCGAGGTTTGTAACGTCCGTCTTGCCAATACAGTCGCTTGGACGCCCGTAGAGCTCGATCGAAACCTCGGTGAATTCTGGTTTACCGATCGACTCGAGGAGACGGGCAGCGCGGATATAGCTATGGGCTGTCTTCGAAATATAGGTGCCCAGCGGATGATCGGTTCCCGCGGCGGACGCAACCTCTTGCAGCTTTCGCACATGATCCGGATATCGGTGCTCTTTATATACCGGAGTAGGATTCTCGGGTCGGCCGGCTTTCCAGGAGGCAAGGAACCGCTGGCCCAATTCCTCGGGCCACGCGAGGCTGCTGAGCACCTTGATGTGCTGGGCGCTCTCGACAAGTTGTTGATCAAGTTGGGAAAAATAGGTGAGATCTTGATTCATAATCGGGAATGGATGGGGCGCTTTGTTTCGAGCCCGATTTTCTCCCATGGCCAACCCGGTCACAACGAAGAAGCTCGGCTAGGGGCGCATGTTCATTCTCTTCCAAAGATTCCGTCAAGCCCTATTCCATCGGGGCTGCCGCTATCTTTTTCTCGCGTCGGTGCTGGCCGTCCCGGCGGCCTTCCCTTGCGGGAGGGCAGCGGGGATTGAGGAGGACCCCAAACTCGGACCAGTGAGGAGCTAAACTAAGCTATGGTGGTGGGGTGCTGGAAAAGGATGGAGTGGCGGGGGACTCGAATTTGGGAAGCCGGAGTGAAGTGCGGAGCCTGGAACGGAGGCTTCCCAAATTCGCCGCGCGGGGCTCGGCGTTCATGCGGCCTCCGGGGTCGCGTTGCCGGACGCGCCCTGCCGGCTTGCCGGCCTTGTCTGATAGACCACTGCGGGCGTGCGGTTGCACAGCGCCTCGTGGGGGCGCCAACCGTTGTAACGGGCGAACCATTTCGACAGTCCCGCCCGCAGCGCCGTTACGGTGGCGTGCTCGAACAGATAGATCTCCTCGTATTTCACGCTCCGCCACAGGCGTTCGATGAAGACGTTGTCCATCCAGCGCCCGCGACCGTCCATGCTGATCCTCACCCCGAGATCCGACAACCTTCCGGTCCATTCCGCCGAGGTGAACTGGCAGCCCTGGTCGGTGTTGAAGATCCCGGGAACCCGGCCGGTTGCGGCAAGGGCGTTGTCAAGGGCCTCCCGGCAGAAGACCGTTTCCATGGTGTTGGAAGCGGCCCAGCCCAGAACCTTGCGCGAATGCCAGTCCATCACCGCGCACAGGTAGGCGTGGCCTCCGGGCATCGGCACGTAGGTGATGTCGGCGCACCAGACCTGGGCGGGCCCGGAGACCGTCAGATCCCGCAGCAGATAGGGATACTTGCGGTGGCCGTGGTACGGGATGCTCGTGCACGGCTTGCACCAGATCGCCTCGTGGCCGATCTCGCGGCGCAGGCGCTGCAGCCGCTTCCGGTTGATCCTCACGCCATGGTCGCGCCCGAGAACCGTCACCAGGCGACGGCTTCCCAGGCAGGGATCAACCATGTAGATCTCGTCCAGCAGGCGTTTGACGCGGAGGTTTTCCGGGCTTTCGGGCACGGCCTGGTAGGTCACCGACGAGCGGGCGACGCCGAGGAGTTCACATTGCTTTCTCATGCCCGGTTCGGGATGGTTTTTTTCGACCAACTCGACGCGATCCCTTACAGACCGAGTTGTTTCGACTTTTTTCGCAGGAAATCCACCTCGACGGTCAACTGCCCGATCTTGGCGTGCAACGCGTCGCGCTGGCGCTCGAAATCCTCGGCGCCGGTCTTTTCGCGACCGGGTCCGAAAGGGCCGGTGGCCCCCTCGGTCATGGCCTTCTTCCAGTCGGAGACCTGCACCGGATGGATGTCGAAATCCCTGGCGATCTCCTGGATGGTTCGGATACCCTTGAGCGCTTCGAGCGCCACGCGGGCCTTGAATTCGGGTTCGTGTCTTCTTCGTTTTGCTTTCATTTTCGTGTGGTTCAGGTTCGGTTCAAGATCCGCCCCCGACCACCGCAATCATAGCTTAGCCCCTGGCCCGAATTCCGGGGTCCGCCTCAGATTCCGGCTCAGAGCTTCGCTCCTCGCCGCCCTTGCGGCGGGCTCGGGGCAGTTGGTTTTCGCACGGCTCCGGGAAAAAATACTTGCCTCCGGTATGAGAATCCGATTTTAATGCCTTAAATCCTAGCGTTGCCTGATAAAACAGTGAACCAGCGGATGTCCCCCTGTTTTTCTCGATCCTGATGGTACCAAACGAAACTAGGCATCTCGGTAAAATGTCGCGGCGCATCGCCGCTAGGATGACTATTTTCGGGGGGACTGGAATTGCGGGCGATGCCCTGAACGATGCCACGTCATCCCGGGGGGCTTTCTCCCCATGGTCTGGCGATGCCGCTATGTCCGATCCGGATGCGGTCCAGTGCGGCACCATCGGGAAGCCGCCGATCCTTCTCCTGCCGAGCGCGAACCGCTTGCCCGATTTTTCGAAATCAACCAACCAACCTGACGAGCGATGATGCCGGAATTCATTAGAAACTTGTTCGACGTCTCGGACTTTCCTCCTCGCTGGCATTGCGGCACATGGTCGACAACGCACGGATGGGTCCACGTCATCTCCGATGTGGTGATCTTCTTTTCGTACATGGCCATTCCGGTCATGCTCGTTTACTTCATCAAGAAGAAGAAAATGCTTCAGTTCCTGCCCATCTTCTGGCTTTTCGCGGCCTTCATCCTCGCCTGTGGATTCGTCCATCTCATTGAAGCATCGATTTTCTGGCATCCGTGGTACCGACTGTCCGCGCTCATGAAGTCCATCACTGCGGTCGTGTCTGTCGCCACCGCAACGGCGCTTGTTCCTCTCATCCCGAGATTCCTCGCCATGCGGACGCCCGAAGAGTTGGAGGCTGAGATCGCGGAGCGACGCAAAGCGGAACTCGCAGCCGATCACGCGAACAAGGCAAAGGGAGAGTTCCTGGCCAACATGAGCCACGAGATCCGAACTCCGATGAACGGGATCATCGGCATGTCCGAGATCGCCCTCGAAACCGACCTCAATCCCGAGCAACGACGTTATATCGAAACGGTGAAATCGTCGGCGGACTCCCTTCTCAACCTGATCAATGACATCCTCGATTTCTCCAAAATCGAAGCGAAAAAACTTGATCTCGAGGAACTGAACTTCCGCCTTCGCGACGATTTGGGTGACTGCATGGAGTTACTGGCCTATCGGGCCCAGGCCAAGGGACTGGAACTGGCCTGCCACATCCAATCGGACGTGCCCGACCATTTGATCGGCGATCCCGGCCGCTTGCGCCAGATTATTGTGAATCTGGTGGGGAATTCCATCAAATTCACGTCGGAAGGGGAAGTGGTCATTCGAGTCGCGGTCAACCAGATCGAGGGGGACCATGTCACCTTGCAATTCGCGGTATCCGACACGGGAGTCGGCATTCCCAAGGAGAAACAGGCCCGGATGTTCGAGTCCTTCGAGCAGGCGGATACTTCGACAACGCGCCAGTACGGAGGCACGGGTCTAGGCCTTGCCATCTCGAAGAACCTTGTTGAATTGATGGGTGGAGAAGTTCACGTCGAAAGTACCCCCGGAGAGGGCACGATGATTTCCTTCACGACGCGTTTCCTCGTTCAGGAAAACCCCACGATCAATTTGATCGCGGACATGAATATCCTCAACGGAATGCCTGTTCTTGTCGTCGATGACAATGCGACAAACCGTGAGATTCTTCAGGAGGTCACGAGTTCCTGGGGTATGAAGCCGCTTCTGGCCGAGAGTGTCGACCAAGCCATTCAAGCCCTCGAAAGGGCCTCACACGGCGGTACGCCCGTAAAACTCGTCCTGACCGACATGTGCATGCCGGAAAGGGACGGATTCGATCTGATCGAATGGATGCGGATGCGTCCCGGCATTGGCAGTATTCCAGTCATCGTCATCAGCTCCGCACCCTCTCCCGAACATCGGGCACGCGCGAAGACATTGAAAGTGAGGGACTATCTTTCAAAGCCGGTGAGGCAGTCCGTCCTTCTCGAGTCGATCTTCGCTATCTTCGAGGCGAAGCAGAACACAGGAAGTCCCGGCACCGGCAAGGCCCCGGAAATGTTGCCTCCGGGTGATACCCGCTCGTTCGACATCCTGCTCGCGGAGGACAACCCGGTCAACCAGGAGACCGCCACCCTGCACTTCACCAAACTCGGTCATCGCATCACCATCGCCAACAATGGCAAGGAGGCGCTGGCGATGGTGGGAGAGCGGGATTATGACATGGTTTTCATGGACATTCAGATGCCTGAAATGGATGGACTGACTGCGACCGGACTGATTCGCGAGCGTGAGAAGGAGTCAGGCAAGCATCTCCCCATCGTCGCAATGACCGCGCACGCCATGCAAGGCGATCAAGAGCGCTGCCTGGAAGCCGGAATGGACTTGTACATTTCCAAGCCGATCCGGCGCAAGGAACTCGCCGCTATTGTCGCGGAAGTCGCCGCAAAATTCCTCTAACGAACCTCCATGCCAATGAAAGACATTTTCCACCGCGACGACCTGCTCGAAGAATATGATGAGGATCTGGAAATGATCGCCCATGTCGTTGGGATCTTCGAGCGGGACTGCGACGCGCGAATGGAGCGGATCCGGGATTCCATTGACAATGGCGATCATCATACCCTGATGCAGGAGGCCCATGCGCTCAAAGGCGGCACCGGCAATTTCTTTGCGGTCGCCTCCTACGGACTCGCTGGCGAATTGGAATCGATGGGGCGTGACGGGAATTGCGAAAACGCGGAGTCCGTCTTTCAATCGCTGATGACTGCCCTCAGTGAATTGAGGGCTGCCCTCAGGGAACTTGTCGGAGAATGACAGGGGTTGCGTGATTATTCGAACGTCTCCTGTCTCACACCATTATGCCGGATCAAGAATCAGAGCCAAGTAGCGCTATCCCGTCTGCTCCCCCGGGGGCATCGATTTTCGAGCAATTGTTCGGCGATACGATTATGACCGTCCCGTCGGTCGAGGGAGATGATCTTGGAACAGTGATGGGTCTTCCATCGGTCATCGGGCGATTCGAGATCCGCCGGCTTCTGGGGAGAGGCTCGTTCGGGATGGTTTGTCTCGGGTTCGACTCCAAGCTCGACCGGGAAGTCGCGATTAAGATTCCCACTCTCTCCGCCCAGACGCCCTTGAGCGACGAGGTGGAGAATGCCCTGATCCAGGAGGCGCGCCAGCTTGCCAAACTTAAGCACGCCAACATCGTCGCCGTCCATGATGTCGGATGCGACAACGGCAACTGCTTCATCGTATCCGAATACTTGACCGGCAGCGATCTCGGCCAATGGATCCATGATAACCAACTGAACTGGCAGGATTCCGTTCGCATGGTCTTGCCTCTCCTCGATGCGCTTGAGGAGGCGCACTCGCTGGGCATTATTCACCGCGACGTTAAACCCGCGAACATCATTGTCACCGAGCGCGCGGAGGGATGGGTGCCTGTTTTAGTCGATTTCGGCCTCGCTTTGAGCCATCTCAACGTCACGGAGGTCTCCAATCGACGAGGCCATGTTTCCGGGACGCCTCACTACATGTCGCCCGAGCAGGCGCGCGGTGAGGGCCATCGGATTGACGGACGGACGGACATCTATTCCATTGGCGTGATCCTGTACCGAATGCTTTCCGGACGGCTTCCCTTCAGCGGCCAGAATGTGCCCGAGATCCTCCGGGCAGTGGCGGAGGATGAACCCTGTCCGCCCCGGCAGTTTGTGCGGGCGATTC
>JAHEDC010000181.1:7083-11193 GCA_024641425.1 Verrucomicrobiales bacterium
CATGTCCAAATCACTCATCGACCGCTACACGACCGCGGGCGACATGGCCGCCGAACTGAGGATCGTTCTCAAGGAATACGAGGATGCAAGCGAGGCGCCGGTCACGAAGGCATTGAGGGAGGCCAAGCGTCCCCGGGCCGCCGATGGCATGAGGATCCTCATCGCGGAAGACGATGAGATCTCCCGTTTCAAACTCCAGTCGGATCTTGAAAAATGGGGACACGAAGTGGTGGTCGCGGAAAGCGGTGACATTGCCTGGAAAATCTTCCAGGACGAGGAATTCTCCATCGTCATTACCGACTGGTTGATGCCCAATATGGATGGCCTTGAATTGGTGCAGCGTATCCGCGGTGTGAATCGGCAGGATTATGTCTTCATTATCATGCTCACCGCGAAGGCGGGGAAACACGATATCGTCGCCGGAATCGGGGCGGGGGCGGATGACTTCCTAACCAAGCCATTCCATCGCGACGAACTGAAGGTGCGACTGCGCGCAGGCCACCGGATCACGGTGCTCAATCGGGACCTGGTTCGAGCCAACAGGCGCATGAAGCAACATCTCGAGGCTGCCGGGCAGCTTCAGCGGGCCTATCTTCCGCAAGCCATGCCCGTCATGCCGGGCTACGAGGTCGCCTGGGACTGGTGCGCCTCGGACGAACTAAGCGGTGCCATGCTCAATGTGCTGCCTCTGGACTCGAACCAGTTTGGCCTCTATGTCCTCGATGTGAATGGTCAGGGCGTGTCCGCCTCACTTCTCGCGACCACGGTCGCCCGGTCATTGGCTCCGGGGCATGACTTATCCTCGCTGTGCTTTGATTCGCGGGGGCAAGTCACACAGGTCGAGATCAATGAGCCCGAAGTCGTCGCGGCCAAACTCGGCCGGCAGTTCTCCGGGCATGAATTCATGCCACAGTTCTTCACCCTGACGTATGGCATTTTGAACCTGAAGACGCGGCAATTCCGGTACACTTGTGCCGGGCACCCGCCCATTCTCCGCCAGCGCGCGGGGGGGGATATCGAATGTCTTGAATCCTTCGGTCTGCCGATCGGCCTCTCCGGGGATGGCGACGATTCCTGCCAGGAGACGGTGCAACTCGAGAGGGGAGATCGGCTCTTCCTCTACTCGAAGGGAATCCTGGACATCCAGAACAGCGGCGGCGGGCCTTTTGGCGAGGCGGCGCTGATGAATTCGGTGAAGAACCATTCTCGACAGGGGTTGGCCGAAGCCGTGCGCGGCATCAAGGCCGATGTCGTCGCCTGGACAGGCCGGAGCGAAATGAACGCCGCGATGTGTATCCTCGCGCTCGAGGTTCTCTAGACGCGGCCCTTCGTTCCCTTCGGGTAATAGACAACGATTTCGAAACGATTCCAAACCAAAAGCACCCTTATGAAAAGAAACAGCGACAGCATCACTCCGGCGTTCGGCAGCCGCTACATGACGGACCCGATTCCCAAGCACCGGCTCCCCGAAAACTCCATGGATCCGCGTGCCGCCTATCATCTTATTCACGATGAGTTACAGACACAAGGAAACCCGACCCTGAACATGGCCTCGTTCGTGACCACTGTCATGGACGAGGAATGCGACCGCCTCATTGCCGAGAACCTCGGTGTCAATTACATCGACACCGAAGTCTACCGCGCCAACCTCGATATTCAAAACCGCTGCGTCAGTATCATCGCGGATCTGTTCAATGCTCCGGACCTTGACCGGGCATGGGGCATCGAATGTGTCGGTTCCTCCGAGGCGGTGATGCTTGCCATGCTGACCCACAAGCGCGCGTGGCAGGAACGACGCAAGGCCGCTGGAAAGCCCTATGACAATCCGAATATCGTCATGGGCAACGATGTCCACTTGGTCTGGAACAAGGGATGCGTGTATTTCGAGATCGAACAGCGGCTGATCCCCCTCCATCCCGATCGGTTTACGATCACCGCGGACGAGGTAATGAACCGAGTCGACGAGAACACGATTTGCGTGGTGGGCGTCCTCGGCACGTCCTACACATTCGATTACGACCCGATCAAGGAGATCAACGATGCGCTGGTAGGATTCAAGCACAAGACCGGAATCGATATTCCGCTGCATACCGATGGTGCCAGCGGTGCCTTCATCGCTCCCTTCCTCAACCCGGAGATCGAGTGGGACTTCCGGCTCGAACAAGTGAAATCGATCAATGTCTCCGGTCACAAGTATGGGCTGGTTTATCCCGGAATCGGTTGGGCCATCTGGCGTGATGTGGATGACATCCCGAAGAGCCTGGTCACGGAGACCAATGTGCTGGGCTTCATCGAGCGCTCTTTCAGCCTTAATTTCTCCCGGGGGGGCGCCATGATTCTCGCACAATACTATAACTTTATCCGTTTGGGCCGTGAAGGTTACACCCGCATTCAGAACACGATGCGGGAGAACGCGCGTTATCTGGCGAAGGGAGTCCGGGAGATCGGGAAGTTCGATATCCTGAACGGCGGTGAACTTACGCCCTGTTGCTGTTGCAAACTCAAGGACGAGAGCAAGTACAACGCCGCGGATCTGGTCGGGACACTGGCCCAGAAGGGGTGGATTGTTCCCGCCTTCAGTTTGCCTCCGGCCGCCCAGAGCGTCAATGCGATGCGGATGAACGTGAAGGAGACTTTCAGCCGCGATATGGCGGATATCCTGATCAAGGATATCCGGAACGCTATTGACAAACTGGAGGCCGTCCATCATAAGCCCTACGCGAAGGTAGGGACACACCATCACTAGCAGTTTCAAATTCCCAACCAACAATAGACGACGACCATGAGCAAAAACGTTTCCTTCTCCCATATCGCGATTCCAGTGCTGGATATCGAAAAGAGCATCGCATTCTATGAGAAATACCTTGAAATGAAGGTGGTGCGCAGGCGGGTGAATCCCGAGAACGTCTGGCTGGCGGACGGTATCCGTCCTTTCCAGCTTGTCCTGCTCGCCGCTTCGCCGGGGGACGTCGTCGGTGGTCGTCCCAGTGACTATCACAACGCGAAACTCACCCACCCTGTGGTTGCCTCGATGCACATCGGCTTCACCTGCAGGAGTTGTACGGAGGTGAAGAGGATCGCCGAGATGGCGAAGGCCGAGGGAATCCTCGAACACGGGCCGCTCGAGGAGAATTGGCCCGGCGGCTACTGCGCCTACATCAGCGATCCGAGCGGACATAGCCTCGAGATCTCCTACAATCAGGAGGCCGGATACAATGCGATCTTCGATCCGATTTGCGATCTCGAACCCCTCCTCAATACCTACAAGGATGGCGATGAACTGTGGGAGGAGTGAGACAAGGAGCGCGGGGTAAGCGTTTGATCCCCGGCCATCCGATACCGCGCGCAATGGAATCCTGCCATGAAGCTGCGAAGTGAAATCGTGGGCGCGTTCATCGACGCGGTCTATGCCATCGCGGCGACGATCCTGGCGCTGGAAATTCCAAGCGAATTGTCGGACGGCAAGTTCGGGATCGAGCTTGTCACCGAGGTCTCCTTCGAGTACGGGGTTGCCTTCCTCCTCCTCTTCGCTTTCTGGCTGCAGCACCGGATCATCAACGGGTTGACGGAGACAACCGAGCGGCTGGGATTGCTGATGAACGCGATCATCCTCATGCTCGTCTGTCTCATTCCCCGCGCCACGAAGCTGGTATTCCAGTATGGCGACGATGTGAGTGCGATGGATATTGGCTTGGCCCTCTCCGGGAAGGCGAAATGGACCACCTCGGAGTTCGTGGATATCTTCTATGTCGTGGTGGTTGTCGTGGCCGACTTGTGCATGTTGCTCTTGCTGTGCGTCAATCGCAAAAACGCGTCGACGCCGGAGTTGCCGACCTTGAGCGCCTCGAAGCGGATCATTTCCGCCGTGGTGCTGGTGGTGATGGGAGCGTCGTTCCTGTTTCCCATTGAGAATCGATACTTTCTCCTGATCATTCCCGTCCTGTTGTTTTTCGAATACGAGATCCTGCTCTTGGTGCGGCATTTCGGGAGACCGCGGCCCTCCTAGGCTTGGCACGGTCTCCCTAGCCGGCGAACGCCCGGGGCGATACGATGGTGAGGCCGCGCATCGCGGCGCTGGAGAAGGTGACGGCGAAGGATGCGAGGGGTTGG
>JAHEDC010000657.1 GCA_024641425.1 Verrucomicrobiales bacterium
TGGAAAAGACGGCGACCGCCAAACTGCACACACGCCCGGATTTCACGACCTGGTGGGGCGTCGCGTCCTTGTTGATCATCTTCTTGTAGACGCCGATCGAATAGAGGGTGGCGCTGGAGTTCAGCACGGAATTGAAGGTGGAAAGAATGGAGCCGATGACGACGGCCGCGAAGAAGCCGGTGAGCGCACTTGGGAGAACATGGTGGACGAGGGTGCCGTAGGCCTTGCCCCGATCGCCGCCGATCTCGGAGGCGAATTCGGGATTCGTAAGCACGAGGTGGGCGGCGGCGATGCCCGGAATGACGAGGATGGTCGGGGCGAGGATCTTGAAGAAGGCGGCGAGCAGGACGCCTTTCTGGCCCTCGGCGAGGTTCTTGGCACCGAAGGTTCGCTGGATGATCTGCTGGTTCGTGCACCAGTAGAAGAAATTGAGGAGCAGGACGCCGGAGAAGAGGGTCGGCCAGTGGACGGACTCTCCGCGGGCGCCGAGGGAGTTGAAGGCGTCGGGATTCGAGGCCTCGATCTTGCCGAAGGCGGAGAAGAGCGAGTCGTCGCCGGCCACGGCCTTCAGGGCGAAGACGGTGATCATGACGCCGCCCACGAGCAGGCCCGCGCCGTTGTAGGTATCGGAAACGGCCACGGCACGCAAGCCACCGAAAATGGCGTAGGCGCCGCCGACGGTGGCCACGAAGATGACCACGGCCCAGACGGTGCCCGTCTCGCTGAGTCCCAAGGTCGACTGCAGGTCAAGCATGCCGGAAAGTCCCCGCGCGCCGAGGAAAAGCACGAAGGGAAGGAGGATGAGCATGTAGGCGACGATGAAGATGAAGGTCGTCAGCGTGCGGACGCCGGCGCCGTAGCGTTCCTCGAGGAACTGGGGGATGGTGGCGATCCCGCTCTTCAGATAGCGAGGAAGGAAATAGAGCGCGAGGACGATGAGCGAAATGCCCGCGATGACTTCCCAGGCCATGACGGAGAGCCCCTCCTTGAAGGCATCGCCGTTGAGGCCGACGAGCTGCTCGGTCGAGAGATTCGTGAGAAGGAGGGAGCCCGCGATGAAGATGCCGGTAAGCGAACGCCCGGCGAGAAAGTATCCGGCTTCGTCGTCGGCGATCTTGCCTCGGGTCGTCCACCACGTGAGGAGAGCGACGAGGGCGGTGAAGAAGATGCAGGTGAGGATGGTCGTCATGGACTTGGGCTTTAGGCTAGGGGTTATCGTGATCGGGGTTTTTCCGGAAGGGATTGCGGTGACTTCGCAGCCGGCGGGATGGGCCGGATCGTAAAGGAAAATCGCCGTGATTCAATCGGAAGAGTGTATTCGGGATGGGTGCGGGCACCCCAGGAGTTGTCACCCCCAACGCCCATCTGGCGGTAGTCAATATTGAGGGTGACGGTGTCGCCGGACTTCAATTCGTTGATATGCGTCGCGGCCTCGAGGGCCTCCATTTTGTAGGGCCAGGCGCTGAAGTCGAAACGAGGGTCGCCGACGACGCGGAGGCCGGAGCCGTCGTCGCGGGTGAGGGCGAGCCAGCGGGTGTCGCAGCGGTTGCCGTTTTCCTGCGGCCTAACATAGGCATGGACAAGTTGGTCGACCGTCGAGGTGTATCGGGAAACCGCCGCGCCGGTGCGCCGGTCCCAGTAGGTCTCATGGGGGCCACGTCCGAACCAGGAAGCATTCCTCAATGCGCCGGTCAGCGCCCATTGCATGCCGAACCGGGGAAGCACCGGCCACGCATCGCCGGAAGGCTTCCCCAGCTGGCAGACAATGGTGAGCGCCCCGTCGGGCGTGATGGTGTAGTCGATTGCAAGATCCGTCTTTACTTTCTTGAGGCGGTATTTCGCGACCAGATCGACGCTCGCGGGAGTGCTCGTGATCTCGAAAGTGTCCGGCTGGAGGCGGCTACTGTATTCCTTCCACACGGCGAGGCGCTTCGGCATTTGGTTGCCGAGGTCGTTGTCGATGGGAACGCGCCAGAAGTTCGGACGGAGGGGCGCGGCGAGCATTTCGCGGTCGGCGACCTTCCAGGATTCGAGCTGGCCGGATTCCCTTCCGAAGCGGAACCGGAAACCCTCTCCCCTGATAACCAGACCCTCCACGCTCAGGCTTCCCTGCGTGATTCCGGGCGAGGTCTCCGCTTTCACGGAAGGCAATTCGAACTGCTCCCACGCGATGACGTGTCCGGCCGGGGCCCAGGAGGTCTCGGCGGGAAGGCTCGCGCTCACGGTGAGAAAGAGCGCCATTCCGGGCGCGGATTTAATCGAATCCATCGGCACGGCAACTTCCGCGGTCGCCCCGGGAGCGGCGGAAATGCCGTCGAGTTTTCCGGAGGCAAGCGGCGCGCCATCGGCCTCGATTTTCCAGTCAAAGGCGAAATCCCGGAGGTCGAGGAAGGAATGCTTGTTGGTCAGGGTCACGGAGCCGGCAGGATCGAAGGTGAAGCCGACGTTCTGGTAGACTTTCCGCACCTCGAAGAGCGAGGGGTTCGGAGAGCGGTCGGGACGGACGAGGCCGTTGCAGCAGAAATTCCCGCTGTTCGGTTGATCCCCGTAGTCGCCGCCGTAGGTCCAGTAGGGAATGCCGTCCCTGTCCTTCTCGAGGAAACCCTGGTCGACCCAATCCCAGATACAGCCCCCCTGGAGCGCGCGGTGGGACTCGATGGCATCCCAGTATTCCCGGAGGTTGCCGACGCTGTTTCCCATGGCGTGGGCGTACTCGCACATGATGAGCGGTCGCGAAGGGTTCGTCTTCGCGTAGGCGGTGATCTCCCCGATGGTCGAATACATGGGCGCGACCAGATCGGAGTAGCGCTCGTTTTCCCCGAGCGGGTAGTCCACGCCGCGGTTGCCGTGGGCGGCGATCCATTTCACCAGACGCCCGATAAAGGCGCTGTTCGTCGCCTCGCAATACTGCGCCGGGCGGGTCGGATCGAGCTGCTTCGCGAGGTCGTACTCGGCAGCGAGGTTGCGGCCGATGCCGGCCTCGTTGCCGAGCGAC
>JAHEDC010000182.1 GCA_024641425.1 Verrucomicrobiales bacterium
ATTCCAAAACGTAGTCCTCCCGCGACCGGCTCCTCGAACACTTGCAGCTCCTCCGCTGGGGGGGTTCTGGTTACAGTCATTGTTTTCGCCTGCATCCCGATATCCGAGGCAGGATTCGGAACTAAGAATGTGATCAGTCTCCTCGTTCGGATCAAGACTATTCTGGGAATTCCGCAAGATTTCCTCGATGCCCCGACGCCCCGTCCCTAAACCCGCACAAAGATGCGCCGCCGGTACATCCACCACAGGAACAACCACAGCACGAGCAGGACCGCCCCCCGCTCAAGCGTCGGCACCCAGATTTCTCCGAAGGAAGCGAAGACGTCCGTCCCGAAATGGATGCGGATCTGTTGCTTGATGAAGCCGCCGCTCAACTGCCAGAGGCAATACATGGTGATCGGATTCATCCCGACGACGACGAGCGGAAAAGCCCACCTTTTCCAGCCCAATCCATCGATGACGGCAACGAATCCGGCCAGCATCAAGGCGACCCAACCGGAGGAGTAAATCGCCCAGCTCGGGGTCCAGATCCGTTTCACGAGCGGGCAGATTCCCAACCAAGCGATCAGCCAGCCCAAGGCGATGGCCGCGAGTCCGGCGAGGACCAGTCGGGCCAGCTTTCCCCGCAGGGAAAGATCGCCCTTCAAAAGGCGCCCGGCGCAGAGGCCGAAAATCATGGTTGCCAGCGAAGGCACGAAATTCAGCGTCTGGTAACCTCCTCCGTTGAAGACAAAGGGCTCGGCCCGGGGGAAAAGATTGAGGAACCAGAGATCGAAGGTCGCGGCGAGGTTTGCGTTCTTCTCCCAGTGCGCGGCGAATCCCTCCAGATGCGGCCAGTCCGAGGGAACCCCGGCCGCCGCCCAGTTGAAGTTCGCAGGAGGCATGGGATGGAGAACAAAGGCGAGCCAGTAGAGGACAAGAATTCCGAAGGCCGCGATCCACTGCGTGCGCGGTGCGGTGAAGGCGAGAAGGAAGATGAATGGATAGCCAAATCCGATCTGGGCGAGGACGTTGGGGAAGATCCATTCCGTCTGCCGGCTCCACGCCGAAGTGAGGAAGACCGCGATCAGAACGAGGAGCACTCCGCGCCACATGGCGTGGAAGAACATCCTTCCGAATCCCTGCCCGCGCGCCTGCCGGTTCGCCACCGACCAGGGCAAGGCCACGCCGACCATGAACATGAAGGCCGGTTGGATGAGATCCCAGAACGCGCAGCCGGCCCATTCCACATGATCGGTGTGGAATCCGAGGAATCGCCAGACAGGACTCTCGGGATAGCTTTTCGCGACCGCCGAGGCTCCGAGTCCGGCCGAAGCCATCAGGAGCATGATCGCGCCCCGGAAGGCATCGAGGGAAACGAGACGCGCGGGCTTTGGTTCGGCGTTCATGGCTTGAGGGCAGGGAGATATACCAGCGGCGGAACCTGCCTGTCGACGGTGACTCCATCGAAAACCTGGATCTCGGAGAGCAATTGACCCCAGCCATCCTGTGCATGGCAATTGACGCGAACGAATCGCGCCGTAACGGGCTCTTCCAGAATGACACGGTAGGCGAAGGCGAGCCTCCCGCCCGCGGGCAGCGCCGCGTACTGCGGCGAGTCGTCATGCTCCCACGGGACGAAATCAGCCGGGGGATCGAAGACCTGGTGGTGCGTCGCCTCACCGACCGGAGAGAAGTTCTGCCCGTCCAGCGAGGTCTCCACCGTGATTACGGCCGGATAGGCGAGGTGGAAGCCGAGTTCCTGCCCGGCATGCACGCGCGTCGCCGCGAGTGTCCGGGTCTCACCGAGGTCGAGCGTCACCACTGCCGTGCTCCCGTTTTCGAACATGACATTCGTCGGCATGTATTTCTCCGAGACATCCTCATCGGGCGGGGCGATGATCCCGTCGGTAAGATCCCGCCCGGCATCCCCGTTCTTCTCGCTGACCGCACCGGCGAGGGTGTAGGAACAACCCAGCGCGAGATTCTGCCCCCAGTCGTACCGGGCACGAGAAGTTTCCTCCCCGGGGCCGACATCCTTTCCATCGGAATATCCGTAAGTCGCACCCGCATCCTTGAGCTTCATCCGCACCCAGCGCATCGTAGGATCACGATAGCCGCCGACGTTGATCCCGTATTCATAAGCCGGAGAGGTCACTAACTCGGTATGTTGTCTCTCGACATCACCAGTTTCACGATGCTCGATCCAGCAGTAAGTTACTTCAATGGGTGTGAATCCCACGACCCGCGGCATGTGCTCGACCCGCATCCGCGCCATCTGGATTCCGGGGCCAGTATAACTCGCCGCGTTCCCCTGGGTTTCAAACTCATAGCGCAGGAACGCGTTCCTCGTTCCTTCCGGAACGGTGGTGACCGCCCGGTTGACCACCAGATCCCAGGGCGCCGCGTCCTCCGTCTTTTCGAAGTCCGTCACGTAACTCTCCCCATCCCACGAATGGAGCAGCGAAACCCGGTCCTTCGCGGACTTCACGCAGACAGTGGCCCCGTAGTCCACTCCGGTGATCGGGGTCGGCGTTTCGATCCTCCACGTCACCTGCGTCGGCTTCCCGTTCACGGCGGGCCGGAGGATCGGCTTGTAATAACCGATCTCCTTCTCGATATCGATGTCACGTTCTTCCGCCATGGTGGCGCGGTGGTTTCCCTCCACGACCGAGGGCTGGAACTGGATTGTCTCCGCTTGCGCGCCGAGCGTCAGTTGCACCCGGTTCGTGCCCCGCGAAAGCCGTGGCAGCGAGGCCCGGTTGATCTGAGTCACCGTTTCAATGGCCACCGATTCCAGTCCGGCCCCGACACCACTGAGACTTACTTTGACCAGATACTCCGAAGCTCCGGCGACGAAGGGCTTCAAGTCGATTTCGGCCTCCCTCGCCACGCCGGATCCCTCGAATGCCCACACCGGCGTGAAGGTGATCCCGGCCGTCGAGGAGACCTCGACGGTAACGGCATCGCCCTCCCCTTCCCGGCTCGCGACCAGTTTCAACATTGCCGATGTCACCACATTGGCGGCGGCGACCCGGAAGACCAGCGAGCCTGATTTTCCGGCTTCGGTTACGCGCGCCGCGTAGCCCTTCCTCGTGTCTCCCCAGACAACGCCCTCCGAGTCGTAGACGAGATCCGCCGCTCCGGTCGCGCGGAGATCGGGCGCGTAACGCCAAAGTCCGCTCGCGCGGATGCCGCGATGTCCGTGTTGGGATTCCACATCGGTGCCATTCGGCAGCGGTCGGTAATAGCGATTACTCGGATCCCCCGCGTCGAGTCTCTGGAAATGGCGCGTGTACGATTCATCCGGACGCAGGCTGATCGCGAAGCGGTGCCCCCATTGGGCATGAAGGTCGTATTCCGAAATCCCGTTCGGTTCCCGGAACGAATCGTAGCCGTTCGCGAGTGTCCGCTGATACTGCGCGGGGCGATCCGACCCGCCACGCCACCCCTGGTGGTCGTCGGTGCCTTTAACCGGATTTGTCCCCACCCCTGGCCCGAAGTTTTCCAGATAGTAGCGCGGATTCTCCGCGATCTCGTCCACCGAGGCCACCTGCCCCGCGTCATTGAAGCAATAGAAACTCATCGAGGAGTCAAACATGTGCCAGTTCCTGCCATCGTCCCAGGAAGTCTCGCAGACCGTATGGTCGCCGAGTTGGACGTAGTGCGCCCTCCAGCCCATGTTCAGCCAAAAGGTATTGTTCAAACCCGAGACGATGCCGCAGTTACAATGTCCGTAGCTGTTGAAGAGGACGATGGGATCAAGCACATCCTGGCTCCCCTCCTGCGGGTTCGAGGTCTGCTTCCGCATCCGCTGCGACCAACCCCAGATCGCGATCGCCTGCTCCTGCGGCGATTCAAACTGCGAGGCAATCGAGCGCAGGTAACTTGGAACATCGGTCAGATCCGGCGTGCTGTCGGTGACCAGCCGGATGTTGTAGACGGGGGTCGCCGGGGCCGCCTTCCCCGACGCGACCACGGAAAACGCGAGGAGAAGGTATCGAGGATGAAAAGGAGTCACTGTGGGAAGCCTAGCGGTTCGCGGCGATCTTGCGAGCCCATTCATCCTCCGCGAATTTTCTTCCCCTTTGGAAAAATCCCGCCACACTTCGCAAAGTGATGAAAAATCTCGCCCCCGTTCTCCTTGTTATCGGATTTCTCCTAAAGCCTTCGCACGCCGAGGAGACGGGCCTTACTTACAAGACACTTAGCGATCTATCCTACCGCAACGGCGACACCCTCACCGAGGCAATGACGGAACGCTGCAAGCTCGATCTCTACTATCCGGAGGCGAAACCCGGCTTCCCGACCGTCATCTGGTTCCACGGTGGCGGGCTCACCGGTGGCCGCAAGGCGATTCCCGCCCCCCTCAGGAACCAAGGGATCGCCGTGATCGCCGTGGGTTACCGCCTTTCTCCGAACGTCCCGGTCACGGGATGCCTCGAGGACGCCGCCGCCGCCACCGCGTGGGTTTTCCGCCACATCGCCGACTACGGGGGATCCCCGGAAAGGATCTTCGTCAGCGGCCACTCGGCCGGCGGTTATTTGACCAGCATGATCGGACTGGACAGGCACTGGCTCGCCGCAGACGGAATCGACGCCGACCAGATCGCCGGGCTCATCCCCTTCAGCGGCCACACCATCACCCATTTCACCGCCAGGAAGGAGAAGGGCATCAAGGACACCCAGCCCGTCGTCGATGAGCTGGCACCGCTTTTCCACGTCCGCGCCGACGCCCCGCCCATTTTGCTGATCACCGGCGACCGCGAACTGGAAATGCTCGGTCGCTACGAGGAAAACGCCTATTTCTGGCGGATGCTGAAAGTGAACGGTCACCCGCGCTGCGATCTCAAGGAACTCCAAGGCTATGACCATGGCGGCATGGCAATTCCGGCCTTCCCACTTCTCCTTCGATTCGTAAGGGAGATCGAAACCGAGCCGCACCCTTCGCCGGGTTCCTGAAAACCCGATCAACTCCCATCTTTCCCGGATTCGAGGCCCAGGAAGACCGTCACCGCAAGAAACCTCCAAAGCTTTGTCTTGAACCGGTTCGCTCGCGCCTTGGAATGGACTTCCGGAACAAGAAGGGCGTCCAATTCCCTCTCCCCCTCATCGCCGACAAGATCAGAAGGACGCCGTGCGACAACGTGGATCCCGTTCGCTCTTCCCCCGTGTCGCATGTGGGGAATTATCTGTCGGAGTTGTCCCGGTAGACCGACTGCCTCCCCCTGCCCCACCGAAAGCACCTCCGCGGATTCACCCTGAAACGAAACGCCAACACCGCCTGCGGGCCGCGAATCGCGGACGCCATCCTTCCGTTTTACAATTTGCCCTGACTCCTTAAACATCAAGTGACTGCGTTTGTTTACACACTCGGAATGCGAAACTTCGCGGCGGCAACCTCGATTTCTCGCATGGAGACTCAAACGCAGACGAACCCATCATCCAGGCAATCCGGAACGGACACCTGCCCGAAAATTCGGCAAGGTGGGCCCGCTGGCACCGTAATTCCTGGAAGCGTATTCTTTTTCCGCGATCTCGAATCCACTTTCCTTACTTATTCATACGCAAAAACCGGACTGGAATTACAATAATTGTGAAAATGTTTCTCGACGCCTCCGGCAACGACGCCCGGCACCCCATTCCCCGCGAGAAACCTACGTCATTTCCGCAGCCCGAATCGCCCAGCGCAGCTTCGCCGGCGCAGCCCTTGGATTGTCCGCGATTTCGGCGGGATGGGGGCGAATCACGTCCTGGACGATGCGGCGATAAGTCCCGTCGCGAAGCCCGGAGCGGAAATGTTGCTTTACCCTCCGGTCCTCTCCCGAATGAAAGCTGAGGATCGCCACCCGCCCGCCCGCTCGAAGGCAAGACGGGAGTCTCGCCAGAAAGGCTTCAAGCGCCGAAAACTCCTCGTTCACCGCGATTCGGATTGCTTGGAAAACCCGCGCCACCGTGATCTTGCGCTCCTCGTCATCGACGTGGCGTGGCAGCGCCCCCTCGATGATGCGGCGTAGTTGTCCCGTCGTCTCAATCATCCCCCGCGCACCCGCATCCACCAGCGCCCCGGCAAGGCTCTCCGCCCTCGGCTCGTCGCCCCCCACCGCAAGCGCGCGCGCCAGTTTCTCCACGCGGCAACCCGCCAGCCAGGTTTTTGCCGACACCCCGCGTTCCGGATTCATCCGCATGTCCAGCGGACCGTCGTGTTTGTAGGAGAATCCCCTCGCCGGATCGTCGATCTGCATCGAGGACAAGCCGAGATCCGCGAGCACGAAATCCACACCGTCATTCCACCCGACCTGCTCCAGAACGTTCGCGAGCCCCGCGTAGTTGCTCCGTTTCGCAACGAGCGAGTCCTCTCCATAGCCCAGTCCCCGCAACCTCGCTTCCGTGCGCGGCAACTGCACGGCATCGACATCGAGGGCGAGAAGACGCCCCCCCGGACGAAGCGCTTCGAGAATCGCCTCGCTATGGCCGCCATACCCGCAGGTGACGTCGGCTCCCCGCTCGCCCGGTTTCGGATCGAGGAACCGCAGGATCTCGCCCACGAGAATCGGTCGATGCTGGCCCGCCGGTGTCTTCCCGGAGGCCACGACCTTCGCGATCGTTTCCGGGTCCCGTTCCGGATCGAGTTCCTTGTATTTTTCCTCGAACTTCCGCGGATGCGTCCCCCGATAGCGGACCCGGCGTCGAAACGGCTTCGGGGAAGACGGGCGGAACTCGGCCGGATCGGATTCGCTCATTGAATGACTTGTTCGACTGCTAATCTCTCGTGCTCCATATTACCGCCTTCATCCCGATCGGCCGGAGTCGGATTCCCGAAATCGGATTCGACACCCGAATTCGTGACGGCATGCCATCCTCTACCGCGTGTGCCCCATCCTCCGACCGGCGACTCCGAGCAGGCCAAAAACAGGCACCGCGAGGAGGGCCAACGTCGGATCGCCATCAGGCACCGACACGGAATCGATGGTGAAACCGTCGAAGCTGAAGCCATTTCCTGAGACGTGGCCCAGGAGGACCGACTGCCCGGCAGGCACGAAGTTCTTCGATGAGAAGGTGAAGACGTCGTTGCCGACTCCCGTATCCGAGAGGTTTGGATGGGCCTGCCCGGCAATCATCAAGGACGCGAGTTCGCCAGACGAAAAGAGCGAAAGGGTGAGGCCAGTGAGGAACACGTCCTCGCTGAAGAAGATCGAGACGGCCTCGACTACCCCCGATCCCGCATCAATCGCCGCGCTGGCATCTCCGCTGCCATCGGCATTGATGCCATAGGAACTGGTGGTTTGATTGAGATAACCCGGAACCAGGGATGCGAGCGTGGCGGTGATTCCTCCCCGCGTCATCACGCCCGATGAGACGCCATCCGGTACGTCCCCTCCTCGCAGATTGAAGGTCATTGAATCCGCCGCCGCAGGCGAAAGTGCGAGCAGACTGGCGAAGGAAATGGAAATGGCGTGTCTCATCGTTTGCATTGGCTTTCCCCTCAGGAAATTTCCGTGCGGATTCGGAGGGATTTGCCGCTCCGCATGAGAGGCAGGCTAAAGGCCCTCCCTTCCGATTGTCAATTCCGAACGCGGAGGTCTCTGGCGAGACGCCCTCAAGGCCGCGTCGCCGCACTCTCCCTTACGATCTTCAGCGCCCGCTCCCGCTCTTCCCCCACTAGCGGCAATCTCGGCGCGCGGACGGTTTCGGTTCCGTAGCCCATTTCGGCGCAGGTGAGTTTGATGTATTGGACGAGCTTAGGATGGCTGTCGAAATGGAGCATCGGCATGTACCACCGATAGATCTCCAAGGCGCGAACCCAGTCGCCCGAGGTGGCGGCTTCCCACATCAGGCGGTTCTCGCGGGGAAAGGCATCGACGAGACCGGAAATCCAGCCCGTGCAGCCGAGGAGGATGCTCTCGAGCGCCACGTCATCGAGACCGGAGAAGATGAGGTAGCGGTCGCCAAGGCGGTTGAAGAGATCCGTGATGCGGCGCGTGTCTCCCGCCGCTTCCTTGATGCAGACGATGGTCTCGACATCGGCCAGATCCTCGAACATCTCGGGCGTGAGATCGACACGGTAGACCGGCGGATTGTTGTAGCACATGATCGGGAGATCGGTGGCACCCGCCACGGTGCGGAAATGGTTCACCGTCTCGCGCCGGTCGGAGTTGTAAACCATTCCCGGCATGACCATGAATCCGTCGACACCCGCGCGGGCCGCCGCCCGCGCGGTCTCGCAGGCATTGGCAGTCGTGAATTCCGCGATGCCATTGATGAGCGGAACGCTGTCGCCGCTCACTTCCTTCGTCGCCTTGAGCACCGCGACTTTCTCATCCAGCGAGAGCGAGCAGTTCTCGCCGATGGTGCCGAGCATGACGAGTCCGTGGATGCCTTCGGCGAGGAGTGCTTCCACATGCTTTTGCGTGGCGGAAAGGTCCAGGGTGAAGTCGTCCTTGAATTGGGTGGGAACAGCGGGAAAAACTCCGCTCCAGTTAACGGTCAGTGGCATGGGTATGGATGGATGCTGGATTCGGTTGCTTCGGAAATTGGAAAACAACTCCCTAGCCGCAGAACGCCGGACTCCGCAATCAAATTCGCCCGCCCAATCGGCATTGCAATCAACCCCGCGCTACGCTAGCCTCCCTCGGGAGCATCATCAAAGCCTGAAAAACCATGAACCAACGAGACAGGGAACTCACGTGGACACGCCTCGCACGGAATACCGTGTGGAAGATGAACGCCGGCTGGTGGCTCCAGGCGCTCGCCCCGATGCTCGTCTTCACCAGCCTCGTCGCGTTCTGCGCCATCCTTTTCTTCCGCAGCCGCTTCGTCGACCTCAACTTCGCCAACACCGGTGCATGGGTGGCGGGAGCTTTCGCCATCCTCGCGGTCACGGCTTGGTGTGTCGCAAGGAAGCATTTCTGCAAACGCGACTATGGCTTCGTCCGGCTTGAGTCCCGCATGCGCATGCACAATGCGCTGACCGCCGCCCGCAGCGGCATTGCGGCATGGCCCGATGTCCCGATGCGCCCGCTCGACGGTCTGGATTGGCGCTGGCCGCGCGTTCTCCTGCCTTTTGGCATCATGTTCGCCTTCCTCGGGATCGCCTTCGCCTATCCCTTCGAAAAGCCCGAACCGGAGATCACGCTCAAGCCTTCCGAACCGCCACTTTGGAGCATCATGGAGAACGCGCTGAAGGCATTGGAGAAAGAGGACGTGGCGGAAAAGGAAGACGTTGATGAAGCGCTGAAGCAACTCAACCAACTTCGCGAGAAACCGAATGAGGAATGGTACACCCACAACAGCATGGAGGCGACGGACAACCTCCGCCGCGCCCTCGCCGCGAACATCCAGAAACTGGGGGCGGACCTCAATACCGCCGAGCGCGCCCTCGATGCCTTCCAGAATTACGCCGACCAAATGAACGAAGCTACCAAATCGCGACTTCTCGATGACTTCGGCAAGGCCGTCGAGGGCCTTAGCATGGGGGGGATGCGCGCGAACAGTCAGCTCCGCGAGGCTCTGAAGGGCATCGATCCGGGACAACTCGCGAACATCAGCGCCGAACAGATGCAGCAACTTCGTGAGAAGCTCGGCCAATGCCAGGGCCAATGCGCGGGTGCCCTCGGGGAGGGACTCTGCGAGGGAGAATCGGATCTCTTCGCGCTCATCCAGGGGGAAGGCAATGGAATCCCGAGAGGCTACGGAGTCACCCGTGGCCCCGGGCACGCCCCCCTCCAGCTTTCCGATGACGAAACCGATCTCGGCACCCGGAATTTCGAAGGCGTCGCCAGCGAGGACGTGACGCGCGCCGGTGCCGGAGACCTCCTCGACATCACCGAGCGCGAGCATGACATCGACGAAACGAAGATCGGTGTCCGCGCAGGAGGAGCCATCGAATCCACCGGCGAGGGCGGAGATGCCGTCTGGCGCGACCAGCTCCTCCCCGACGAAAAGGCCGTTCTCAAGAATTACTTCGAGTAGCCCGACGCCAGAAATTCAAAACCAAAAGCTTTCCCCCGTGTCCAAGACCTACGCCAGCGATTCCGAAGTAGCCGAAGCGGCCAATCACATCCGCGCGCTTCGCGCGGAATTGAACAACGTCCTCTTCGGACAGGAGGAACTCGTCGACCTCGTGGTCGCGGGCATTCTCTCACGAGGTCATATTCTCCTCGAAGGCCTGCCTGGACTCGGAAAAACCGAACTGGTGAAGGGCCTCTCGAAGGCGCTCCAACTCGACACGAAGCGAATCCAGTTCACACCCGACCTCCTCCCCGGTGACATCACCGGCAACCCGGTGCTCCAGGAGACCACCCAGGGACGGGAGTTCGTCTTCCAGCCCGGACCTCTTTTCACGAACCTCTGCCTCGCCGACGAGATCAACCGGGCCTCTCCGAAAACCCAGTCCGCCCTTCTCGAAGCCATGCAGGAACGCCGCGTCACCGTTCTTGGAGAAACGCATACCCTGCCCGATCCTTTCTTCGTTCTCGCCACCCAGAATCCGATCGAACTGGAGGGCACCTATCCCCTCCCCGAGGCCCAACTCGACCGTTTTCTTTTCAAACTCGAGGTGCGACGCAACAGTGCTTCCGTACTCGAGCGCATCGTGAACCACCGCGAACTCGGCGTCGAGCCCGAAACAAAGCGCGTCGTCTCCCGCGAAATTCTCAACAGTCTGCTCACCCTCGTCCGCCGCATCTATCTTCCCGAGGTCGTCGCGAACTACATCGCCCGCCTCGTCGATGCCACGCATCCCGGCCAATCGGAGGCGGCGGCGGGGATCAAATACGGCTCCAGCCCCCGTGCCGCCCTCAGCCTCGCCGCCGCCGCGAAATCGAAGGCCCTGATGGAAGGACGCACCAATGCGAGTTTCGAGGATGTCCGAGCCGTTGCCGTGCCCGTCCTCATCCACCGTATCATCCTCGACTACAACACGCGCATCGATGGTAAATCAAACCGCGATGTCGTCCTCGAACTCCTGCGCGAAGTCCCCTTCCAGGCCGATGAGGCACCGAACACACTGCGCCAGGAACCCCTTCACGCCTGAACGCGCCCCCAACACGCCACCAGAAAGAACTTGCCACCGTGGCGCAAAATCGCTTAGACCGAAAGCCGACGATCTCCTTTCACTGACTTTCATCCACCGGCCACGCGTGTTTTCACCTTCTTGATCCGCCCGGATCCCCAGCGCCCCCTC